>JAIKYU010000075.1 GCA_024682835.1 Lachnospiraceae bacterium
CGCATGGTCACGAAGGGTCAGGCGGTATTTCGCGGCCGCGATCACCGTCATGGCCTTGGACGCATGCTCGGGGAGAAGCTCGCAGGCTTTTGCCTCAATGCCCTCGTGCATGACCTTGTTTAACTCTTCGACGATCTCCTCTGGCGGAAGTTCCCTTGTCAGGCTCATGTCCAGGTATTCGCCGTCAGAGGTGGCGCCAACGGAAAGCGGCAGGGCAAAGCTCATGATCTGATGCGGAGAAAACCCTTCTGAATAGCGCATGGGGAGTTTTGCCCTGCGATTTGCCTTCTGCATGTAGCGCATGACGTCCAGATGACCGACAAAACGGATCGGTCCGTTTTTGGAGAATTTCAGTCGGTAATCGTAAAATTCTCTCATGGCCTCTCTCCCGTATGCTGCCAGCCGGAGACACCCCCGGTCACATCCGCCTCGGAAGCATGTGCGGAAACCTGTGCGCAGACAGAATCCTCTGCGCCGGGGCAGATGCCCACATGGTAGCGTGCGGCGCCGCATCCCAGACACCGCTGCCTGCAGTTGGCACTCTTTCGCTCCGCCTGCGCCTCCTGCCATTCTCTTAACAGAAACGCCTTCGTGACGCCGATATCGATGAAATCCCAGGGAAACACCTCATCCTCAGCCCTTTCACGACGATAATAAAAGGCGGGCTCCAGTTTACAGTCGTCAAACGCCTGCATCCAGCGGTCAAAGTGATACTGCTCTCCCCAGGCATCAAACATGCAGCCGCTCTGATACGCCTTAAGGATCACGGCAGACAGTCTCCTGTCTCCCCGTGCCAGAACCCCCTCCATCACCGATTCATCCGCATTGTGCCAGTTGTAGCGGATCCGTTTCTGATTGATCTGTGAGAGGATGCCCTGCTTCGTGATCCGGGCGCGCGCAAGAAAATCCTCCTGTGAAAGCATCGGCGCCCACTGAAAGGGCGTGAAGGGCTTGGGCACAAAGAAGGAGGTGCTCGCCGTGATTTCCACAGACTGGCCGCCCCGGTCTTCCTTCGGAACCGTATCGAAATATTCCGCGGCAATCTTGTTGGAAATATCTCCGATTCCGAGTATATCCTCTTCGGTCTCCGTCGGCAGACCCAGCATGAAGTAGAGCTTCACCTTATGCCAGCCGCCCAGAAAGGCTTCATGTGCCCCGCGCAGAATATCCTCCTCGGTGAGTCCTTTGTTGATCACATTTCTCAGGCGCTGGCTGCCGGCCTCCGGTGCAAAGGTCAGGCTGCTCTTCTTCACATCCTGGATCTTCGACATGACCTCCAGTGAAAAGGCATCAATCCGCAGGGACGGAAGCGAGATATTGACATGCTCTTTGCCTGCGGTCTCTATGAGGAAATCAAGCAGCTTTGAAAGATGGGAATAATCGCTGGAGCTTAAGGAGCTTAAGGAGATTTCCTCATGTCCGGTGCTCTTAAGCATTTTCACGGCACTCTCCGTGCATGCGGAAAGCGATTTTTCCCTGAGCGGTTTGTAGAGCTGCCCGGCCTGACAGAAGCGGCACCCGCGGATGCAGCCCCGCATCACCTCCAGGGCGACACGGTCCTGTGTCACCTTGATAAACGGAACCAGCGGTGCATCCGGATAATAGGCGGCCGACAGATCGGTGACCACCTCCCGCCTGATCACCGCGGGGATATCGTCAACCAACGGACGCATTTCCTTTATCGTCCCGTCCGGATGATAAGCGATTTCATACAACGAAGGCACATAGATCCCGGGAATCGTCCGGGCGGCATTGATCAGAAAATCCTTCCGGCTTCCTCCCTCCGCGCGGTTTTTCTTATACAGATCAAACAACGGCCGGTACTGTGTCTCTCCCTCGCCGATGTAGAAAAGGTCGAAGAAGTCCGCCACCGGCTCCGGATTGTAGGTACAGGGCCCCCCGCCGATGACAAGCGGATCCTCCTCCGTGCGATCCGCGGCAGAAAGCGGAATGCCGGACAGCTCCAGCACCTGCAGCACGTTGGTGTAGCACATTTCATACTGCAGGGTAAAGCCAAGAAAATCAAAATCGCGGATCGGATCCTGCGATTCCAGTGCAAACAGCGGGATTTTCTTTTCACGAAGTATGGCGTCCAGATCCGTCCACGGGGAGTAGACGCGTTCGCACCACACATCCGGATAGCTGTTAAACATGCCATAGAGGATCTGGATGCCGATATGGCTCATCCCGATCTCATAGACGTCAGGAAAACAAAAGGCGAATCGCACGTCGACCGCCTTTTTGTCCTTGATCACACTGTTGACTTCACCACCGATATAGCGCTCAGGCTTTTCCACTGAGAGCAGGATGTCATCCGGCAGGGCCAGCTGATCACTTGCAAACATATCCGCTCTTCTTCATTTAAACATCTCCAGAATCAACCCCGGGGCGTTCCTTCCGATCACCGTCTCGCGAGCTCCTCCGTGATCTCCTCCCAGGTGACCCCCTTTTCCACCATGAGCACCATCAAATGATATAGGAAGTCCGCAATCTCGTATTTGATTTCGTTGTCATTGGGGTTCTTGGCGGCGATCACGATCTCCGTCGCCTCCTCACCGCATTTCTTTAAGATCTTGTCAATGCCCTTGTCAAAGAGATAGTTGGTGTAACTCCCCTCTTTTGGATGCACCTTCCGGTCCGCGATAACCGCATAGACATCGTTTAACACCTGTCTGGGACTTCTTCCGGTTGTTTCACGGCTTGCGATCCCGTTGAAGAAGCAGGATCTGGATCCCGTGTGACAGGCGGCGCCGACCTGCTTGACCTTTGCGAGAATCGTGTCCAGGTCGCAGTCCGCCGTAAGGGAACGCACATACTGGAAGTGACCGCTGGTCTCTCCCTTCACCCACTGTTCCTGCCTGCTGCGGGAGTAGTAGGTCATCCGGCCGGTTTCAATCGTGTGCAGATAGGCTTCCTCATTCATCCAGGCGACCATCAGCACTTCATCCGTTTTGTAGTCCTGCACGACGACCGGCACCAGTCCGTCCGGTCCTTTCTTAAACGCATCCCAGGCAATCTCGGCTGTAAGCGGCCTCGGGAGCAGCTCCTCAGACACAAGGAAAAACGCGGGATTCTTTTCGCCTTCTCCCGGTGCGGGCGCCATCATCGCCAACGGAAAACGCGTTTTCTCATCTTCCGCCAGACGGCGCGCCGCGGTCTCTTCCGCGGAATCTGTTTCAATCAGAGCCGTGAGCCTGTCCGGCCCGAATTTGCCCAGAACCTCCTGAAACAACGTCTCGTTGTCAAGAACCGGTTTGTCCAGCGCCACCCGGTCGCAGCCGGCGTAGAGAAGCTTTTTCACATCCTCCATCCGTCTGATTTCGCCGGTGCCGATCACCGGCACATCCACCGACTGACACACGTTAAGGAGCGCGTCCATGGCATGCTGATGTGCCGTATCATCGGACTGCATCCGGTCGGTGACAAGCAGGATCCCCGCGCCTTCGTCGATCAGCCGCAGTGCGGATTCCAGGGCAGCTTTTTTTAAACGCTCCGCATCCGCTTCCCTCCCGTCGTCATCCGGAAGAGTGAAGCATCCGACCTGTGTTCTGGTGAGTCCCTGCGCCATCACAGACTGCCCTTCGTGCTCAGCACGCCCTCGATGCGCGGATCGGTCTGCGTGGCCTGATCCAGCGCTCTGGCAAAGGCTTTGAACATCGCCTCGATCATGTGGTGTGCGTTGTCTCCTGTAAGAATCCTCAGATGCAGATTCATCATGGCCGAGTAACTGACCGCATAGAAGAATTCACGCACCAGCTCGGTATCGAAATCTCCGACCTTCGGGACGGGGAAGTACGCATCCATCACAAAATAAGGCCTGCCGCAAAGATCCACCGCGGCGAGCGCCAGCGACTCGTCCATGGGGAGCGTACAGTCTCCGTAACGGCGGATGCCCGCCTTGTCACCGAGCGCCTCGGCGATAGCCCTTCCAAGGACAATGCCGACATCCTCCACGGTGTGATGTCCGTCGACATGCAGATCGCCCTCGGCCTTTACGGTGAGGTCAAAGAGGCCGTGCCGGGCGAAGGCATCCAGCATGTGATCAAAAAAACCGATCCCGGTGCTTACTTGTGCCTTGCCGGTTCCATCGAGCGTGAATGTGACGGTGATGTCGGTTTCTCCTGTTTTGCGGCTGATTTTTGAGGTTCTTTTTTTCATTTTTCCATCCTTTTTTATCATTTTTCAAACCGCACGGCGATAGAATTGGCGTGTGCCGTGAGTCCCTCCTCCTTTGCAAAGCGCTCGATATCCGCGCTGTCGCGCAAAAGCGCCTCCTCCGAATAGCAGATGATGCTTGATTTCTTGATGAAATCATCCACAGACAGCGGGGAAAAGAACCTGGCCGTCCGGTTGGTGGGCAGAATGTGATTGGGACCCGCGAAATAGTCGCCCAGCGGCTCCGAGGACCATGGACCGATAAAGATCGCCCCGGCATTTCTGATCTTCGTCATCAGTGCCCAGGGATCCGCGGTGATGATCTCCATGTGTTCCGAGGCGATTTCATTGGCCGCGTCCACCATCTCCTCCTCGGAGTGTGCCACAAAGAGATAGCCGTAATTCTCGAGGGATTTTTTGATAATATCGGCGCGTTCCAGCTTTTCGACAAAGCCGTCGATCTCAACGGATACCTGTTCGGCAAGCGTCTTTGAGGTCGTGATCAGGATCGCGCTGGCCAGCTCGTCATGCTCCGCCTGGGAAAGAAGATCTGCAGCCACATGGCGCGGATTGGCCGTCTCGTCCGCCAGAACGAGGATCTCGGAGGGGCCGGCGATGGAATCGATGGAGACATAGCCGAAGACGGCTTTTTTGGCCAGTGCCACAAAGATGTTGCCGGGTCCCGTGATCTTGTCGACCTTTGGAATGCTTTTTGTTCCGAACGCCATGGCAGCGATGGCCTGTGCACCGCCCACCTTATACACTTCATCCACCCCTGCGATATCCGCGGCCGCAAGGGTCCCCGCGTTGACCTTTCCGTCCGATCCGGGCGGGGTGCACATGACGATCCGGCTGACGCCCGCCACCTTTGCCGGCACAATGTTCATCAGGACGCTGGACGGGTAGGCCGCCTTGCCGCCGGGGACATAAACGCCGGAGATCTCGATGGGCGTCACCCGCTGTCCGAGGACGGAGCCGTCCGGTTTGGTGAAAAAAAAGCTCTCCCTGCGCTGCTTTTCATGAAAAGCGCGGACATTGGCCGCACTGCGCTTCATCACATCGATAAACGCGGGATCCAGCGACGCGTAAGCCTCCCGGATCTCCTCCCTGGTCACGCGGATGGTTTCTGCGTCCGTACGGACATGATCGAATTTCTCCGTGTAGGAAAATACAGCCTCATCACCGTGTTCCCGTACGTCTGCGACGATCCCAGCCACGGTATCCTCATACTGTGTATAATGCACGGGGCTGCGCTTTAAGAGCTTTTCAAGAAGGTCGCTTCGTGTCTCTTTCGTCAGTTGAATGATGCGCATACGGTCCCTTTTCCTCCTACTTTCTCATAGTATATCATGATGTTAAGGTTAAAAGCCAATTTACTTCGTATGATGTCCACGGGTCAATAACCCATGCGGCGATTCATGCAAGCATGATCGCCTTATGAGCTTTTGACCCTGACATCATATCATGCCGTGTGCCTTCAGACAAGGGCGGCTACCTGGTTTTCCTCCGGTAGGCGGGTATCACCTCGAGTTTATGCAGATTGAGTGCATGCATCCGGTCGATCTTTGCACGCACCTCTTCATCCGGGCATTCACCCGTTCGGATATAACGATCCAGCACAGCGTAGGAGAAACCGATTTTCTCCTCATCGGACATCCCGCTTAATCCGTCCGAAGGCGTCTTATGGATGAGATGTACGGGAAGCCCGAGTTCTTCGCCGATTTGAAGCATCTCCGTCACGGTAAAATCCGCACAGGGCGAGAAATCACCGGCCGCGTCGCCGTATTTGGTCGAGTAACCGATATAGTCCTCGGAGGCGTTGCAGGTGTTGGCCACTCTTCCGCCGCCCGGCAGGGACTGGGCCACCGCGTAGAGGGTTGTCATCCGGATCCGCGGAGCG
>JAIKYU010000091.1 GCA_024682835.1 Lachnospiraceae bacterium
TCCGCAGGATACGCCCTACCACATCCCGATGGAGCGGTATAAAGCTCTCTTCGGCGTGGAAGGCGAAAGCACCTTCGAGGTCTTTGACGATGAGTGGGGCGGCAACTGCTACGGCATTTCCGGAACGAGCAGTCTTTTGAATAAGGGCGTCATGCCGCTCACCGGCTTCAATCCGGGCGCCGTCCGCATCGGCGATCTGACTCTGCCCAAGAAGCTCGATACCGATCCGACAGACGACACCGAGGAAGATTTCAATACGGATCTGCGCAAGTGGATCGAGGCCATTCAGATCTCCCAATATGACGACCGCGTGCAGTACTGCCTGTCCCTCGATTCCACACCGGACGAGGTCGCCGCGGCTCTTCGCGACAAGCCAGACACGCCGGTCATTCTCGGCGTATTCGGTCCGGAGGGCGGGCACGCGCTGCTGGCCTACCGGCTGGAGGAAGCGGGAAACGACAGCAACCTGGCCTACATCCATGTCTACGACAGCAACTACCCCAACGAGGACCGGATGCTTCGTCTCACCCCGGAGGTGGACGGAACCTTCAAGGCCTGGTCCTACGATATCAGTAATTCCATCCACTGGGGCTCCGAAAACCCCGAGTGCGCGTTAAGCTACGTGCCCTACGACATTTACAGCGCCGTGTGGGAGGATCATGGCCAGTTCGACCCGTCGACATGGGCTGCACAACTCATGGAACAGGGCGGCTGGGATGAGCTGTATGAAGAGTTGTTTCAGTATTGCTGGTACAACTGGCACTGGACAAATGAAGAGCTTGCGGAATACGAAAAAAATCCCGCTGAATATGATAAACCCTTGACCGACGAAGAATGGGAAGATTTCCTGAAAGACTATGAAGAAACATACGCGCATGATCTGTCTAAAATGGATATGCGCGTCAAAATGCGGGTGAAGATGCGCGTCAAGATGCGCGTCAAGATGCGTGTCAAAATGCGCGTCAAGATGCGTGTCAAGATGCGTGTCAAGATGCGCGTCAAGATGCGTGTCAAGAACACCCTGACAGACGCCACCTCCTACGCCGTCACGGACCAGAACGGAGAGACGCTGATTACGGTTTCCGGCGATAAGGCCGAAATACCAGAGGAGCACGAGGACGATGTGTTCCAGCAGCGGCCGCTGCAGATTCTGAAGAGCGGCTCCAAAAAAGCCGGTCACAAGGCAGTCTACACCGAAGGCGGCGACGACCTGAAGACTGTCAAAAGCACGGAAGGCGACGGTCTCGCCTTTACTGCCGTCAACGATAACCTCAGCATGGAGGTCGAAACCGCCGCAGGCGAAGTGAAATTTGCGCTGGACGCCACGGACGGTTCCCGCGAGGTGTTGATCCCCAGTCTTCCGAAGGACGGAGATTTTTCCGTTTCCATAAAGGATGCCAATGCGCTGCACGAATTTGCGTCCAAACTCACCGTGAAGGGAAAAGGCACCGGCGAAGACGCATCGATCTTGATCGACGATGGAGGACGCCTCCTTATCAACGGAGCAGAACTCACGGAAGCCACCAGGGGCGAGGAAAAGCCCGAGTCGGAAACGACAGACATCAACACGCTGAATGCGAGCCTTGAATATGACACGATCAGTTATAACGGCGAGCCGCGGACACCGGAGGTCACTCTCAGAAACGGCGACAAATCCCTCACCGAAAGAGCGGATTATGTCGTCGCCTACCGGGACAATGTGGAAATCGGCACTGCTTACGCGGATGTCATCGGCATCGGCGACTACCACGGATCGCTCTCACTTCCCTTTGCCATCACCCGAAAGGGTGTCGATGCGACGGGCTTCGCCGTCACCTTTGACCCCGATCCCGCAAACGGAGACGCCGCTGTCTGGAATGACCAGGAGAAGCGCTTCGAGCACGTCTATACCGGTTCCGCGGTCACTCCCGCGGTGCTCGTGTCCAACGAGGGTGAGCTTCTCACGGAAGGCGTGGACTACACCCTGAAGTACACAGGAAATGTACGCGCTGCGAAGACTTCCACACAGACGGCCAAGGTCACCGTCACCGGAAAGGGCAACTACACCGGAAAGCAGATCTTCCCCTACACCATCACGCCGAAGAAGCTGACGGATAAGGATATCTCTGTTATGCCGGTCAAGGTGCAAAGCGGAAGCAAGGTGGTTCCCGTCATTCTTTACGGATCCAGCCGGTTAAAGCCCTCTGATTACACGGTGACAAGCTCCACGGGGAATCTGCAAATCAAGGCCACGGATTCCAATCCGACCATCACCATCACAGGCAAGGGAAATTATTCGGGCATCCTGGAGAACATCCCGGTGACGGTTCTGCCTGATAAGACCGCCATGAAGACCGCCTCGATCAAGGTGTTCTTAAAGCCCGGCATCAAGCGCACCTACAACGGTTCGGCACAGGAGCTGTCCGTCGCTACCGGTGCCGCAACCGACGGAGAGCTCATCGTCAAAAACGGGGACAATCAACCGGTTCCCCTGAGTGAAAGCGACGGCTTTACCGCCAGATACTACAACAATGTGAATGCAGGTACCGCCACGGTGATCGTGAGCGGCACGGGAAGCTACACAGGCACGGTTGTGAAGACCTTCAGGATCCAGCCGGATAAATCCGAAGCGAGCATCAACGCCGTCGTCCACTCCGATTCGATATCGGATTCGGACGCGTCGCCGAAGGTCGCCTATAAGAAGACCGGTGCCACCCCCTCCGTCACCGTCACAGCCACCCGCGGTACGGAAAGTCCCGTTGAGCTCAAACAGGGCACCGACTACAAGCTGACCTATACCGCCAATAAGAAATGCGGCACCGCGACCTGCACGGTGACCTTCCTCGGCAATTACAAGGGTCGCCCCGCTCTGAAGAAATCCTTCACGATCGTGCCGGCTCCCTTTGCCGCGACGGTCGCCGCAGGAGATATGATCTATACGAAGTCCGGCAAGTATCTCTCGACACCGTTGGTCTATTGCGACAACCGTGCCCTCACAAAGAATGAGTATACCGTGACCTGGTGGGAGGGCTCCGGGGAAGGGGCGACGGAAATCACCGGTCAGCCGATCTCCCTTAAGGACGACGAGACAAGCAGAGAAATCACGGTGCGCGTCACCGGAAAGGGAAATTATCAGGATCAGACCGTCTCAGCCACCTATCAGGTGCGCCGTCTGTCTGACGGAGCGGCCAGCCTGAGCGGCGCGAAAATCGTCGCTGCCGGAACGAACAAGCCCGTCGGCCCGCAGAGCTACACCGGCAGCGCCGTTGTACCGGAAATTGATGTGCTGGTGAAATCAGGCGGCAAATGGGTGAAGCTGGATAATCCGAAGGAAGCACCGGTCTACACGGTACAGGTTCTGAATAACACAGAAAAGGGAAATGCAACGATCCTGGTAACAGGGGACGGTACCCACGCGGCAGGTACCGTCAAAGCCGGATTTGCCATCCGTGCGAAGAACTTTAAGGATGCCAGGGAAAGCAATCCCGAAACGAAAAAGGAATAAGACAGTTTCTACTTATCTCTCCATATGATCCGGCCCTTGGTCAGGTCATATGGAGAGAGTTCCATGGTGACCTTGTCGCCGGGCAGAATGCGGATGAAATTCTGGCGAAGCTTGCCGCTGATATGCGCAAGAACGACATGACCGTTTTCCAGTTCCACGCGGAACATGGTGTTGGGCAGTTTCTCGATGACCTTTCCTTCAATTTCAATGACGTCTGCTTTCGACATGATTCTTCAATTCCTCCTCTAAAACACAGTTTCGATTATTTCCCGGTCGGTCGCCGGTCCTGTATATTTCTGTTCCTGATCCCTGTCAGCGATCATTCTCCAACTCATTCGGTTCATCCGGCATCAGGGTCAGGATTTCCGGCAGGCCGTCCGGTCGAATCGCTATGGTGTTTTCATAGTGGGCGGAGGGCGCACCGTCCTGCGTCCTGACCGTCCACCCGTCGTCCTCCCAGTATACGCGCCAGGTGCCCAGATTGACCATGGGCTCCACAGCGAGCGTCATTCCCGCTTCCAGCAGGATTCCCTTCTGCAGCATGGGCATCCGGTAATTGGGAATCACGGGCGCCTCATGAAGCTTCGTTCCGATGCCGTGTCCGGTCAGATCCCTGACGATCCCGTAGCCAAAGGGCTGCAGATAGTCAGCGATCGCATTGGAGATGTCGAAGAGATGCCCGCCGGCCACCGCGTGCCGGACACCCGCATAAAAACTCTCCCTTGTGCGGGCTATCAGCTGCTCCGCGTTGGGGTGAAGCTTTCCGACTCCCCAGGTTCTGGCCGCGTCGGAATGATAGCCGTCGTACACCAGACCGCAGTCCAGAGAGACGATATCACCATCCTCGAGAATCTTCTCTTTACTGGGGATCCCGTGAACCACTTCGTCATTGACCGAGATGCAGATCGATGCGGGATATCCCTGATAATTCTTGAAATTCGGTACGGCTCCCATCTCTCTGATGAGATGCTCGCCATATTCGTCGATCTCCCAGGTGGAGAGTCCCACCCGGAGAAAATCCCGCAGCTTTGCGTGCAGCTCCCCGAGCATCCTGCAGGAGGTGCGCATTTTTTCCAGCTGCTCTTCGGTCTTTATCTGAACCTGTTCGCGCTTCTTTCTCATCCTCAGTTTTGATCAATGATCCCAGTGATGGCGGAAAAGACCTCTTTCATATCCTTTGTGCCGTCCACGGTTCTGAGAATTCCCTGCTTCGTGTAATAGTCAATAAGCGGCGCTGTCTGCTCATGGTAGACCGTCAGGCGCTTCTGAACCGTCTCCGGTTTGTCATCATCACGAAGAACAAGAGGTTCTCCGCAGTTGTCACAGATCCCTTCCTTCTTCGGCGGAATGTGCTCGATGTGATAGGTCGCGCCGCACTTGAGGCAGGCACGTCTGCCGGACATCCGACGGACGATGTTTTCATCGGGCACATCGACATCAATCGCAAAATCCACATGATCACCAAGCTTCGTCAGCTCCTCATCGAGCACCTCAGCCTGCGGAATCGTGCGCGGAAAGCCATCGAGCACATAACCGCCCGCGCAGTCGTCCCTGGACACGCGATCCAGCAGAATTTCGACAGTCAGCTCATCCGGCACCAATGCGCCCTTATCCATGTATTCCTTTGCCTTTTTCCCGAGGGGTGTTCCTTCCTTCAGGTTGGCACGGAAGATATCTCCGGTGGAAACGTGCGGGATGTGATACTTCTCCGCGATCATCTTGGCCTGTGTGCCTTTTCCGGCACCCGGTGCACCCAGCATAATGATTTTCATGGCTCTCCTCCTTCTCATAACTAAACAAAAAGTCCCGACCCCGTTTCCGATACGGGGACGAGACTTCTGTTCAAATTTCTGATTGATCAGCGACTCCCATTGGACTGTTCTACCTGTTCCTTACACAGAACGATATCAGTCATCAAGGAAGCCCTTGTAGTTGCGAACCATCATCTGCGCTTCGATCTGCTTGATCGTCTCGAGAATGACACTCACGATAATGATCAGGCTGGTGCCGCCGAAGGAAACACTGGCTCCGAACACACCGTTGAAGAAGAACGGCAGGATCGAAATAATGGTCAGTCCGCAGGCACCGATGAAAATGATGTGGTTCAGAATGTTGGTCAGGTAGTCATTGGTGGGCTTGCCCGGACGGATTCCGGGGATAAAGCCGCCCTGCTTCTTCATGTTCTCCGAGATCTGCAGCGGATTAAAGGTAATCGACGTGTAGAAATAGGCGAAGAAGATGATCAGCAGAATATACACCAGCATACCGATCGTGTACTTCAGGTTCTTGGGATCGCACCAGCGGCTCTGGCTCAGATAATTCAGGAACTCCGCCCATGCGCCCTGCGAACGGCCGCCCGTGATGAGCTGCGTCAGGATGATCGGGAACTGGAAGATCGACATCGCAAAGATGATCGGCATGACGCCGGCCGTGTTGACCTTCAACGGAATCTCCGAGCGGCCTGCACCGGCCATCCGGCGTCCCTGAAGCTTCTGGGAATACTGAACCGGAATTCTCCGCTCCGCGCTGTTCAAAAGGATGACGAGAATCACCATACCGACAACGATCGCCAGAATGATGACCGAGGCCACCACCGCACGCGCGATGGGTCTGCCGATGACATACTGGTTAAAGAGACTTGCGATGTCGCTGGGCATTCTGGAGAGAATGTTGATGGTCAGGACGACAGAAATACCATTGCCGACACCCTTTTCCGAAACACGCTCACCGACCCACATAAGGAATGCACTGCCGGCTGTAAGGCTCGCGACGATCTGAATGTAGAGCAGCCACTTGTTGTCGCCTACCACGATGCCGGAGCGACCGAATGCGATCGCCATGGCAACAGATTCCATGATCGCCAGGCCAACCGTGAGATAACGGGTAGCCGCCACCAGCTTCTTTCTGCCGGATTCGCCGTCGCGCTGCATCTCCTCAAGCTTCGGAAACGCAATGGTCAGCAGCTGGATGATAATGGAACTTGTGATGTACGGGGTGATATTGAGCGCCAGAATGGACATGTTCTCGAAGGAACCTCCCGTGAACCTGTCCATGAAGCCGAAGGACTCATTGTCCGTCAGCTGCGCAAACCAGTTTTTGAACTGGTTGATGTCCACACCGGGCACGGAAATCGATGTGCCCAGACGGATCACACAGAGCATCAGGAATGTGAAGAAGATGCCTCTGCGGATTTCTTTTACTTTAAAAGCATTTTTCAGCGATTGCAGCATTTAGACCACCTCTGTCGTGCCACCCAAAGATTCGATTTTTTCCTTCGCAGACGCACTGAAGCCGGCAAGCTTCACGGTGAGCTTCTTTGTGAGCTCTCCTCCGCCGAGCACCTTGACGCCGTCGCGGGGCTCCTTGACGATCCCTGCCTGTGCCAGTGCTTCAACGTCTACCGTCGCGCCATCCTCAAAGCGCTCAAGTGCGCTCAGATTGATCGCCACAAAATCCTTGTGATTGCGATTCTTGAAGCCGCGCTTGGGCAGGCGGCGATACAGAGGCATCTGTCCGCCTTCAAACCCGATACGGGGCTGCCCGGAACGTGCCTTCTGACCCTTGTGTCCCTTGCCGGCCTGCTTGCCGTTGCCGGAGCCAAAGCCGCGACCGCGACGGAAATTGTTGCTCTTTACCGCGCCATCCGCGGGTTTCAGATTAGAAAGATCCATGATACGAGCCTCCTCTTATGCATCCACTTCTTCGACTTTGACCAGATGACGGATCTGTGCGATCTGTCCCTTGGTCGCGTCATTATCCGGCAGGACTACGGAGCTGCCAAGCTTGTGAAATCCCATGGATTTCACGGTATTCCTGTGCTTCGGAATGGCGCCGATGGTCGATTTCACCAGCGTAATCTTTAATTTCTTATCTTTCTTCGCTGCCATCTGTCATCCTCCTACTATCACGCCACAACTTCAGAAACGCTCTTGTCGCGCTTTTTGGCGACTTCGTCCGGCGTCTTCAGAGCCTTCAGACCATTGATCGTTGCGGTGACAACATTCTGCTTGTTGTTGGAACCAAGCGACTTGGTACGGATATTCTTGATTCCTGCGAGCTCGCAGACACTTCTGGCCGGACCGCCGGCGATGATACCGGTACCTTCAGGGCTTCTCTTCAGGAGCACCTGCGCGGATCCGAACTTGCCGATGAAATCATGCGTGATGGAATTGTTTTCATCCAGCGGCACCTCGATGAGGTTTTTCATCGCGTCTTCTTTTCCCTTGCGAATGGCCTCCGGAATTTCGGTTGCCTTACCGAGACCAGCGCCCACATGGCCGTTGCCGTCGCCGACAACAACAAGTGCGGAGAATTTCATGTTGCGTCCGCCCTTGACGACCTTGGTAACGCGCTTGATTGTAACAACCTTGTCCTGAAGTTCCAGTTGACTGGCATCAATAATACTGCGTTTCATATATCTCTCCTCATTAGAATTCCAGACCGGCTTCACGAGCCGCATCCGCAAGCGCTGCCACCTTGCCCTGATAGATGTAGCCGCCTCTGTCAAAGACGACGGTCTTGATTCCCTTGTCAATTGCCTTCTGCGCAATTGCCTTACCTACCGCGGTCGCGGCCTCGACGTCATCCGTGTTCGCAAGCTTCAGATCCTTATCCAGGGTCGATGCTGAGGCCAGCGTGTTGCCCGCTACATCGTCAATGATCTGCGCGTAGATGTGCTTATTGCTGCGAAATACGGACAAACGCGGTCTTTCCGGTGTGCCGGAGAAGCGCTTCCTGATCCGCAGATGCTTCTTTTCACGCGCCTTCTGTCTCGATTCCTTCTTAACCATTGCGTCTACTCTCCTTTACCAAGCTTTACTTCTTACCCGTCTTACCGACCTTGCGGCGGATGGTCTCCTCCGCATATTTGATTCCCTTGCCCTTGTAAGGTTCCGGCGGACGCTTCTCGCGGATGATAGCCGCATGCTGTCCGACCGCCTCCTTGCTGATGCCCTTGACAATGATGGTCTGTCCGTCTACCACTGTCTCGATCCCCTCAGGGTCTTCCAGCTCCACGGGATGCGAATAGCCAAGCGTAAGGGTGAGTGTCTTGCCGTTCTTTGCCGCACGGTAACCGACACCGTTCACCTCGAGCTTTCTCTCGAAGCCGTCGGTCACACCCACGACCATGTTATGTAAAAGCGCGCGCGACAAACCGTGCATCGCCTTATTTCTCTTTTCATCATCGGGCCTGGTCAGAACGATCTCGCCGTCCTTCTGCTCGATCTTGATCTCCGCGGGGAACACACGTGAAAGCGTTCCCTTGGGGCCCTTTACCGTCACCTGATTATTTTCTGCCACTTCCATCGTGACGCCCGACGGAACGGCGATTGGCATCTTTCCTACTCGTGACATGCCCGTACACCTCCTAATCTCAATTCATTACCAGACAAATGCCAGCACTTCTCCGCCGACCTGCAGCTCACGGGCCTTCTTGTCCGTGATCACACCCTGATTGGTGGAGATGATGGCGATTCCAAGTCCGCCCAGCACGCGCGGCAGATCCTCTGATCCGGCATAGACACGCAGACCGGGCTTGGAGATCCGCTTCAAGCCGGAAATCACGCGGTCGTTTCTGTCCGCACCATACTTCAATGTGATATGCAGCACGTCAAAGCCGTTCTCCTTTACCACATCGAGCTTCCTGATATATCCTTCCTCCAGAAGAATGTTTGCAATAGCAAGCTTCATCTTGGATGACGGCACGTCTACCGTGTCATGTTTCGCAGCATTTGCATTACGAATTCTCGTCAGCATATCTGCAATCGGATCGCTCATTCCCATAGTTTCCCTCCTGGATATCGTCCTTTATGTATAGCGGACGCTTTTACTTACCAACTGGCCTTCTTGACACCGGGGATCTCGCCCTTATAAGCCAGCTCCCTGAAACAAATGCGGCAGATACCGTACTTGTGAAGCACCGAATGCGGACGCCCGCAAATCTGGCAGCGCGTGTAAGCGCGTGTCGAAAACTTCGGCTTTCTCTGCTGTTTTCTCTTCATGGATAATTTTGCCATGGTCTGCTCCTTCTCCCTATCTTACTCAGTGCGCAAAAGGCATATTGAAAAGCTTCAGAAGCTCTCTGGCTTCCTCGTCGGTTTTGGACGTCGTCGTGACGATGATGTCCATACCGCGCGTCTTGTCGATTTTGTCGTACTCGATTTCCGGGAAGATCAGCTGTTCTTTGATTCCCAGCGCATAATTGCCACGGCCGTCGAACGCGTCCGGATTTACGCCGCGGAAGTCACGAACACGGGGAAGCGCCAGATTGACGAGCCGGTCAAGGAAATCGTACATCCGCTCACCTCTGAGCGTGACCTTGCAGCCAATGGGCATTCCCTCACGGATCTTGAAATTGGCGATGGATTTCTTGGCCTTGGTCATGACCGCCTTCTGGCCGGTGATGATCATCAGGTCATTCGCGGCGTTCTCGAGGATCTTGACATTCTCCTTGGCTTCGCCGACCGCCATGTTGACAACGATCTTGTCCAGCTTCGGGACTTCCATGATATTCTTGTAACCGAATTTGGAAGTCATCGCAGGGACGATCTCTTTTAAATAGAGTTCATGATATCTGCTCAACGTGGGTTCCTCCTCTCACACTTTATTTCTTCGTCTTGTCGAACACCACATCGATCTCTTCGCCGGTGGCCTTCGCAATGCGGGTCTTCTTCACAACCTTGCCCGCGTCATTCTTTTCCACCTTGTAGCCGACCCTCGTGGGCTTCTTTTTGAATACCAGCATGACGTTGGAAAGGTCGATCGGAGCCTCGATCTGCACGATGCCGCCGTTCTGATTGCGCATGGACGGCTTTTCATGCTTGGTCACAAGATTCACGCCCTCAATGGTGACGCGATTCTTTTCCCGGTCGATGGAGAGGATCTTGCCTTCGCTGTCCTTATTCTTTCCCGCGATCACGCGAACGGTGTCGCCTTTCTTTAACTTCGTCGCACTCATCTTGTTCATCCTTTCTCAGAACATCCGCTCGTCACAGTACTTCCGGTGCAAGCGAAAGAATCTTCATGTACTGCTTCTCACGAAGCTCTCTCGCAACGGGTCCGAAAATTCGGGTACCGCGGGGGGTCTTGTCATCGTTGATGATGACGGCCGCATTCTCATCGAAGCGGATGTAGGAGCCGTCCTTACGCTTCGTCTCCTTCTTCGTACGAACCACAACGGCGCGCACGACATCGCCCTTTTTCACCGTACCGCCGGGCTGCGCGTCCTTGACGCTCGCCACGATCACATCGCCGATGCGGGCATATCTTCTGGTCGATCCGCCCATGACACGGATGCAAAGCAGCTCCTTTGCTCCGGTATTGTCGGCGACCTTAAGTCTCGTTTCCTGCTGAACCATTGCTCTTTCCTCCGTGATCTGACTCTTACTTCGCGCGTTCCATAATCTCCACGAGACGCCATCTCTTGTCCTTCGAAAGCGGCCTCGTTTCCATCACGCGCACGGTGTCGCCGATCCTGCACTCGTTGTTCTCGTCGTGCGCCTTAAGCTTGTAGGTGCGCTTCACGATCTTTTTGTAGAGCGGGTGCTTCACATGGTTCTCGATCGAAACGACGATCGTCTTGTCCATCTTATCGCTCGTGACCTTGCCAACGCGCGTTTTTCTCAAATTCCTTTCCACGGTTTACTCCCTTCCGGCGATCCTTATGCGCCCTGCTTCTTTGCCTGTGTGATCAGCGTCTGGATCCTCGCGATGTTTCTGCGCACCTCTCTGATCCTCGCCGTGTTATCAAGCTGGTTGGTCGCATTCTGAAACCGCAGATTGAAAAGTTCTCTCTTCGCGGACACCAGCTCCGAGGATAACTCCTCCTTGCTCTTGCCCTTCAGATCATTTACATAGCTTGTTGTCTTCATTACTGCTCACCGCCTTCCGATTCCATATCCGCACGGGAAACGATCTTGCATCTGCAGGGGAGCTTGTGGATTGCGAGACGCAGAGCCTCCTTTGCAACCTCCTCATCAACGCCGCCGATCTCAAACATGATCCGGCCCGGCTTGACGACTGCTACCCAGTATTCCACGGATCCTTTACCTGAACCCATTCGGGTCTCGGCAGGCTTGGCCGTGACCGGTTTGTCAGGAAAGATTTTGATCCACACCTGGCCGCCGCGCTTGATGAAACGGGTCATGGCCACACGGGCTGCCTCAATCTGATTGGAGCGGATCCAGCAAGGCTCAAGTGCCTGAATACCAAACTCGCCGTAGGTCAGTGTTGTCCCTTTGGTCGCCTTATGCGCCATGCTGCCGCGAAACTGCTTGCGGTGCTTTGTTCTCTTGGGCATTAACATTATCGATCGCCCCCTTCCGCATTCTTATCCTTGACGGGCAAAACCTCGCCCTTGTAGATCCATACCTTGACACCGACCTTGCCGTATGTGGTGTCCGCTTCCGCGAAACCATAGTCGATGTTGGCCCTGAGGGTCTGCAGCGGGATGGTGCCCTCACTGTAAAACTCCTTACGGGCAATATCAGCGCCGCCGAGACGTCCGCTCACGCAGGCCTTGATGCCAAGCGCATCCGTCTTCATCGTCCGGCTCATGCAGGACTTCATCGCGCGACGGAAGGAGGTGCGGTTCTCCAGCTGTCCGGCAATATTCTCAGCGACCAGCTGCGCATCCTTATCAGGCTTTTTGATCTCCTTGATCTCCAGCATGATCTTCTTATCGGTGAGCTTCGAAAGTGCCTTCTTGGTCACCTCGATCTCCTGACCGCCCTTGCCGATGACAATACCGGGCTTCGCCGTGAAGACGATGACCTTGACACGGTCGCTTGCGCGCTCGATCTCCACCTTGGAGATCCCCGCATCCTTCAATTTCTTCTTCAGAAACTCACGGATCTTGTGATCCTCGATCAGATTATCCGCGAACTCTCCCTGTTCCGCATACCATCTCGAATCCCAGTCAGAGATGATGCCGACACGTAAGCCGTGAGGATTGACCTTCTGTCCCATTCTGAACTCCCTTTCTCTCTACGATTATTTTTCATCCAGAACAATCCGGAGATTGCTCATGCGCTTGTTGATACGATAGGCCCTGCCCTGTGCGCGGGGCTGAATGCGCTTCATGATCGGGCCGTTCGAGGCATTGCATTCCGCAACAACAAGATTGTCGCGGTTCATCCCCTTGACCTCCGCATTGGCAACCGCCGATGCAAGCAGCTTATAGATGACGCTCGAAGCGTAGCGCGGATTGTACTGCAGCAGTGCAAGCGCACTGACCGCATCCTTTCCGCGGATCGCATCCATTACGAAGCACGCCTTCTGCACCGGGATGCGCGCGTAGCGCAAAACTGCGCGCGGACGTGCGTCCTTCTTCGCATTTCTTTCTCTCTTGACCTGAGATCTATGCTGCGTAGCCATAGAAATTCACCTCCTGCTCCACTTCTGAATCTTTACTTCGCGCCGGTCTTCTTGTCGTTGTTGCCGCTGTGACCGCGATAGGTCCGTGTCGCAACAAACTCGCCGAGCTTATGACCGACCATATCCTCCGTCACGTAGACCGGGATGTGCTTCCTGCCGTCGTGCACAGCGATCGTGTGACCGACAAAGGACGGGAAGATCGTGGAACGGCGGGACCAGGTCTTGATGATCTGCTTGTCCCCCGAGGCGTTCATCGCGTCGATCTTCTTTAACAGACTCTCGTCTGCGAAAGGTCCCTTCTTCAATGATCTGGACATATTTCCTCCTCTGCTCCTGTATCAATCTATGAAAAGTAACTGCTTACTTGATCGCTCTGCCGTCGCGTCTTCTGACGATCAGCCTGTTGGACTGCTTCTTGCTCTTTCTGGTCTTGTAGCCCAGCGCCGGCTTACCCCAGGGTGTGCACGGTCCCGGACGACCGATCGGTGCGCGTCCCTCACCACCGCCGTGCGGATGGTCGTTGGGGTTCATAACCGAACCGCGAACGGTAGGACGGATGCCCATGTGGCGCTTGCGTCCCGCTTTGCCGTAGTTGATCAGGTTGTGATCGGTGTTGCCGACCGTTCCGATGGTCGCGCGGCAGTTTGCAGGCACCATACGCATTTCGCCGGAGGGAAGACGAAGGGTCGCATACTTGCCCTCCTTGGCCATCAACTGTGCGGAATCGCCCGCGCTTCTGACCATCTGGCCTCCCTTTCCGGGATAGAGCTCAATGTTGTGAACCGATTCACCGATGGGAATCTCGGAAAGCGGCAGGCAGTTGCCGATACGCACTTCCGCCTGCGGGCCGTTCATGATGGTCATACCGACCTTCAGTCCCAGCGGTGCGAGGATATAGCTCTTTACGCCGTCCTCATACTCAATCAGTGCGATATTTGCCGTTCTGTTCGGATCATACTCGATGCCGATGACCTTGGCGGTAACATCGTCCCTGTTTCTCTTGAAATCGACGATGCGGTATTTCACACGGCCGCCGCCACCCTTGTGGCGAACGGTAATCTTGCCCTGATTGTTGCGTCCCGCCTTGCTGTTCTTGGAAACCAGCAACGACTTCTCCGGTGTCTTCTTGGTGATCTCGGAGAAATCCGAACCGGTCATATGTCTCCTCGACGGGGTATACGGTCCGTACTTTTTCATTCCCATGATCTGTCTCTCCTTTTTTTCTCATAACGACGCCCCTGTTGCATCGGGCGTTCGCTTCGCGCATCTTTGGAAGCCGGACATCCGCTTCCGCGCGATTTTATTATAATCCGGCAAAGAGTTCGATATCCTTGCTGTCCTCAGTCAGCTGCACGATGGCCTTCTTTTTCTTTGACGTGAAACCGTAGGTCTGACCGCGGCGCTTCATTTTGCCGTCGCAGTTCATGGTGTTGACCTTGGCCACCTTGGTGCCCTCGAACATCTTTTCCACGGCATCCTTGATCTGCAGCTTGTTTGCTTCGGGATGCACATAAAAGGTGTACTTCTTGTCCGCCATGCCGTTCATGCTCTTCTCGGTCACAACCGGCCGCAGGATGACGTCATAATATTCGATCGCTGCCATTACGCATACACCTCCTCGATTTTCGCCACCGCATCTCTGGTGAGCACCAGCGTGTTGGCATCCATGATATCATAGACATTGATGGTGCCCGGGATCGCTGTCTTGACGTTTTCGATGTTACGCGCGGACAGGATTGCCTTGTCATCCTTGTCGCCCATAACCACCAGCGCCTTCTTGCCGGCCTTCAAATTGCCAAGCATCTCGGCAAACTTCTTCGTCCTGATCTCATCGAACTTCAACTCATCCAGCACGATCAGATTCTCGGCCTGCACCTTGTTGGTCAGCGCACTCTTCAACGCGATGCGCTTTTCCTTTTTGTTCATTTTGAAGGAATAATCACGCGGAACCGGTGCGAACACAACGCCGCCGCCCTTCCACTGGGGCGATCTCGTCGAGCCCTGACGCGCATGGCCCGTGCCCTTCTGTCTCCAGGGCTTTCTGCCGCCGCCGGATACCTCGGCTCGCGTCTTTGCCTTCTGCGTGCCCTGACGGTTGTCCGCCAGATACTGCACGACCGCAAGGTGGACGAGATGCTCGTTGACCTCGACTCCGAAGATCTCATCGGAAAGATCGATGGTCCCTACATCCTTGCCTTCCATATTGTAAACCGTAACTGTGGCCATTGCTTTATCTCCTTACCTTCTTACGCTTCGACAATCGTCGTCTCTTTGAGGGTAACCAGACCCTTCTTCGGTCCCGGTACCGCGCCCTTGACGAGAATCAGGTTCTTCTCTGCATCCACGCGCATGATCTCGAGATTCTGAACCGTCACGCGCTCGCTTCCCATGTGACCCGGCATCCCCTTGCCCTTGAACACGCGGCTGGGATCCGAAGAAGCGTTATTGGAACCCTGATGACGGTGGAACTTGGAGCCGTGACCCATGGGGCCTCTGTGCTGGCCGTTCTTCTTGATCGCGCCCTGGAAGCCTTTGCCCTTGGAAACCGCCGTCGCATCGACCCGGTCGCCCGCGGCGAAGATGTCCGCCTTGATCTCATCCGCCAGCTTGTACTCTGATGCATTCTCGAAACGGAACTCCCGCACATAACGCCTGGAGGAAACACCGGCCTTGTCAAAGTGTCCCTTCTCCGGCTTGTTCACTCCGTGAACATGAGCGACGCGCTTCTTGCCGTCCTTGCCTTTGGAAACGATCTTTTCCTTCTTATCAACAAAACCGACCTGCACGGCATCATAGCCGTCATTTTCCTCAGTCTTGATCTGCGTCACCGCGCAGGGACCCGCCTCTAAAACCGTCACCGGTACCAGCGAGCCGTCTTCCTGAAAAATCTCGGTCATACCGACCTTGATCGCTAAAATCGCCTTTTTCATATTGGAATCCCTCGCTCTCTGTCTTACTTCATCTTAATGTTGATATACACACCGGCAGGCATCTCCAGACGCTGCAGCGCGTCCACCGTCTTCTGCGTCGGCGTGATGATATCGATGAGCCTCTTGTGCGTTCTCTGCTCAAACTGCTCGCGGCTGTCCTTGTACTTGTGTACCGCGCGCAGGATCGTCACAACTTCCTTCCTGGTCGGCAGCGGCACCGGTCCGCTGACCTCCGAGCCGTTCTTTCTCACCGTGTCGATGATCTTCTTGGCTGAAGCATCGACCAGCCCGTGGTCATACGCTTTCAGGGTGATCCTCATTACATTTGCCATAAATAGCCTCCTTGTTGTGTACACTCGCCCGTGTGTGTCCATCGGGCGCGCCGTCGGACGCGCTTACGCGTCACAGCAAACACGATTATATGGATTTCCTCTCACCAATGCAAGCGAAAAATATTTAATATCGTCTGTTTTTCTGAAGTGGGTAACCCAACTGATTTTTTATTGATCTTTTTTGCCATCCACATGAAAGACCACCGCTTCCTCGGGCGGAATCGGCTTGCTGAAGTAATAGCCCTGGATGGTGTCCGCGCCGAATTCGCGCAGACGTTCATACTGCCAGGCCTCCTCCACGCCCTCAATGATGATCTCCTTGCCCAGGTCGTGGACGAGAAGGATGACATCGCGGATGAAGCTGTCCTTTCCATCAACCAGGTAGGCATCAACCAGCGATTTATCCAGCTTGATCACATCCACGGGGATGTAGGTCAGGTAGCCCAGGGAAGAATAGCCTGTGCCGAAATCGTCCATGAGCAGGCGGATGCCCAGCTCCTTGAAACGGTCAAACAGCCGGTTTGCCAGCGCCGAGCGGTCAAGGAAAACCCCCTCCGTGATTTCGATCTCGACGTACCGGGGTGGAATGTCATACTGCTTCAGCAGACCCTCCACGTAATCCAGATAGTTGGTATCGTTGAGCTGATTGCTGGAAAAATTGATGGAAACGGGACGCAGCGGAAGGCCGGCGTCGCGCCACGTGGCCAGCTGTTCGACCACAAGACGCGTGGTGATGCGTCCGATCCGCCAGATCCATCCGTTGGCCTCCGCGATGGGAATGAACTGGCCGGGATAGATGCCCGGCTCGCGCATGCGAACCAGCGCCTCATAGCCGCTCACCTCCTGCGTTTTCGCGTCCACCTGCGGCTGGAAGAGCATGTAAAAGCCCTCATTCTCGAACGCCTCGTTGAGCTTCGCCTTGATGCGGTTTTCCTCGCGGAGCTTCGCCTTCATCTCCTCCGCGAAAACCACGGCACAGTTGCGGCCGCATTCCTTCGCCTCATACATGGCAAGCTCCGCGTTGTTGATATGCTGCTCCGCCGTGGTCATTCCGTCGGCGACGGAAATTCCGATGCTGGCGGAGAGACGCACCTCCGCGTCCCCCGCGGGAACGGGCATCCGGAAAAGCGTGAGAAGCATCTGCACAGACTGATGATCGGCGGACAGCCATTCGTCTGGCATGATGATCAGAAATTCATCGCCGCCGTAGCGCCCGATCTTCCATCCCTTTTTCTCCGCGAGTTCCTTTAATAAAGAAGCAAGATACTGCAGCACCTCATCCGCCAGCTGGTGGCCGTAGTCCTCGTTGATGGTCTGAAAATTATCCAGATCCGCCATCACGACGGAGAAAAACGCTTCCTGCCTGCCGCATTCCTCAAGAAGATGCTCCGTGATGGTCCGGCGGTTCATGATCCCAAGAAAATCATCGTATTCCGCGCGCCGTTTCATGGCCTGCTGGGCACTCTCCAGATCATCCCGGGACGCGCGCAGCTCCTCCATCGCATAATGAAGGGAGCGGTTGGTGACCTCCGAGGAAGCAAAGAAAAGCAGCATGCCGGCCAGCATCAGCACTGTCGGCACAAAAATGTAGCGGTAATGCTGGACAAAGGTCTTCGAACCGCTTATGACAGCCGCATCCGCAGACCCGCCCTGTCCCTGCGGGGCATCAGCCGCGGAATCCGCGGACCAGTTCTGCTGCGGTCCCCATCCGCCCGCGTCATCACCGCCGATCCGCGAATTTTCCTGAAACAGCAGCAAAATAGCCAGCATCAGGCAGATAATCCCCGCAAACACAAGCAGGCTGCTGATGTATTTCGCATTCTGTTCCGTCAGATGTTTTGTCGTTCCGGTCATCTTGATCCACACCATCGCGCGCTGGCCCCGCAGGGCAGCGCGATATCTTGTGTTGTCACCGGCAGCGCGAGCTCGTCCGCGGAGAGCACGCCGCCCGCCTTTTCCGCGAGGGTGAGCGCCATCAGATCACGCAGGACAACCGGCTGCAGGCCTGTTGTATAGGAATTGAGCAGGAAAAACAGCGGGCGGTCACTGATGGTTTCCCTCAGAAGCATCAGCAGCCCGTATATTTTGTCCTCCAGCTTCCAGATCTCACCGTCCGGCCCGCGGCCGTAGCTTGGCGGATCCAGAATCACCGCATCATATTTTCTGCCGCGGCGGATCTCCCGCCTGACAAATTTCTCACAGTCATCCACCAGAAAACGCGCCGGCTGATGTTCCAGCCCGGAGGCGGCAAAGTTTTCCTTTGCCCAGCCGACCATGCCTTTGGACGCGTCCACATGGGTGACCACCGCTCCGGCTGCTGCTGCTGCCACTGTGGCGCCACCCGTATAGGCGAAAAGATTCAGCACCCGCACCGGATCGTCTGCGGCGCGCCCCGCAGCCTCTCTGCGGATGAGCGGCATAAACCACTCCCAGTTCGCGGCCTGCTCCGGAAAAAGCCCGGTGTGCTTAAACTGAAAGGGTTTCAGCCGAAACGTGAGGGGATGAGCCCCCTCTGCCTGTTTATCTGAAGGTTCGTAGGAGATGCTCCACTCCTTCGGCAGCTCATGCAGCTCCCAGCTGCCGCCGCCCTTATCGCTCCGGTGATAGATCCCATTGTTGCGCTTCCAGCCCTCATGGGTGCGGGGGACATCCCAGATCACCTGGGGATCCGGCCGCACCAGAACATACGAGCCCCACCGCTCCAGCTTTTTCCCGGCGGAGCAGGCGAGCACTTCATAATCACTCCAGCGATCAGCAAGCCACATCTAAGCGTCCCTCATCTGCCCCGGAGATTTTTGACCGTGTACGTAACCTTTTTTCCGGAGCCATTTAATGCCGTGCAGGTGATCTTCGTGGTGCCCTTTTTCCAACCGCCGACAAATATGAGCTTGTTCTGGTCATAGGAACTGTCCGTCGCGTTCACGGTCGCCGTCGCCACATCGGGATCGGAGCTGGTGACGTCCCAGGCCAGACAGGGCGTGGACACCCTCAAATTATAAGTCCGCCTGCCGTAGCGTCTCTTTTCCATCCGATAGGTACTAAAAACCACAACGGCTCTGTCATTCTCCGCCTTTACATAAGGGGTTCCGTTCCTCAGCCCGTCCTGTTCGTTTTGAAAAGCATACTTTCTTCCGCCGCTTGTGTATTTCATTTTCTGGATCCCCGACATCCCGTACAGGACGGTGACCGTCTTCTGTGCATACAACCCGCTGCCGTCCGCCGCATACGCGCGAAGCGTGACAGTGGGAAAATCCGAGCCCGTCGCATAGTTCAGCGCATTTGCACCGATCCGCAGGACGCCGCCGTTACTCAGCTTCACCTGCTTCCGCGCCGCGGACGCGCTCAGGCCGGTGTAACTCCATAGCTCCCATTTCACCTTGGAGGAGGTGGGTTTTCCGTAAGCATCCCCCATGACTGCCCCATAGGATATGGATCTGCCGGCGGCGACGTAGAGGTTTCCCTCTCTGTCCGTCTTTTTCAGGTTCTTTTCATAGATGGCCACCCGGGAAGCGGGAATCACCACCCGGACCGTAAACGATGCCTTTTTGCCGCTGCCGTCCGCCGCGTCACAGATGATCTTCGCCGTGCCGGGTCTGACCGCACGCACCACATACGTCCTGTCCGCCAGCTGACTCACCGTCGCCACCGCCTCGTTGGAGGAATACCAGTTGGGCACAACCGCCCCCTCGTCCTTTACCTCCAATCTGGTGTCATCGAAATACGTGTCCGGGTGATTCACGGTATACAGCGTCACCTGCGTGAGATTGCCCTTCCCGTTGACTGTCGCCGTGCCTCTGTTGTCCGTCGTCCTGATTCCGACCGAAGACGCCCTGCTGTCGGAGATATTCACGGACAATCTGTACGCGCATCCTCCCGACGGCGAATAGGCCTTCACATAGAAATAACCGCTGTTGCCCGTGACCGTCAGACGTCCCTTTCCATCGATGGAGGCGAGGGGACTCTCCGTATCATCGTCCCAGTCCTTCACAACCGACCATTTCACGTCTTTTTTCGTCACATTCTTCGGGTTGTAGACGACCTGATAGGTCACCCGCTTCCCGGGCTGCACAACACGCTGACCCCGAATGGTCAGTGCATCGGGGGAACGCTTGACCGTGACCGCACAGGTGGCGCTGCTTCCGGAGGCATTCTTCAGCTTCAGGGTGATGCTGCATTTTCCGGTTCCTCTGGCCACCACTTTGCCAGCCAGCACATCCGCCACTGCAGGGTTGGTGGTCTGCCAGACGTAATCCGTCCCCTCCTTCAGTCCCGCCAGGGTGATTGTCCCTCCGCCGGCGGAAGTCAGCGTGACCCCGGGATCTGCCTGCTCCGCAACTTTCTGATTGCATGAGAGCTCGAGCTTTTTCTGCTCGAAGACGACGCCCGTCACCGCGGCCGTTCCCCCGGAGGACGCCGTCACCTTAAAGGACACGCTCGCCTGATCACTGAGCGTTCCGTCGTCGTTGAGCCTCGCGGCGAAAACCTTATAGGAGCCCGGCACAATGCCTGAAAGCGACTTCACACCGGAATAGTCAGAGGAGTTTTTATTTCTGATTCCCAGACGTCCGGCCGTCACCTGTCCGTTTTTCACCGTCACCCTGCCGCCGATGTTGTAATAGATATCCCCGGCCCCGCGCAGACACAGAACCATCGTATCCGAAAGGGAGGAATAGGTGGATTTCGGAACGGTCTTCCCCGTCGCCGGATCTCCGAAGGCGATCTCCGGTGCGATTTTGCCCGCTATCCCCATGAGTTTGGCCAGGTCGATGATCCCCGCTCCCAGCCCCGTGGATTTTGCCGGCTGTGTGCTCTGCTTAAGCAGGGACGTCATTTTTTCAACGCCTACCCTGCCATACGTGCTCATATACAGCGCACAGGCTCCCGCGACGACGGGGGTCGCCTGGGAGGTGCCGTTCATTGAGCCGTAATCGACCGAATCGATGTTGGAGGCAAGGCATGAACAGATGCCGTTGCCGGGAGCCGCAACCGTACACCAGCTGCCGTAGTTGGAAAAAGGTGTCTTCGCGCCGGTTCTGCCGACCGCTCCCACAGCGACGACGCCCTTAAAGCCCGCGGGATAGGCTTTGATGATGCCGCCCTCATTGCCCATGGCGCACACGATGGTGATTCCCTTTTCGACCGCCTGCAGAATGATGCTCTGTTCATTCGCGCTGTAAAAGGATCCGCCCAGGCTCATGTTGATGATGTCCGCCTTGTTCCGGATGCTCTGGAGCAGGGCATTGGTCTTGGCTGCCCCGTCAATGGCCGTCGCCGATCCTTCGATCAGGGAGCAGTTGTATGACTGAATCGTGACGCCCGGCGCGATACCGGATCCGCCGGCGCTGTTATTGGCCGTCGCCCCGATGATGCCGGCCACGTGGGTGCCGTGACTGTGCTGATTGGGATTGAGCGGGGTCGTGCCCTGGCTGCCCTCCACGGCATACTGAACCACATGACCCGTCAGATCGGGATGATCCGCCTTGACACCCGAGTCAATCACCGATACGCGGATGTCCGCGTTTCCCGCAAAACCCCTGCTCCAGACTGCCTCCGAGTGAAGCATGTCATGATACCACTGATACATCGAATTGCTCGTGCGCAGGAAGGGATCATTGAAGCAGCTCTCCAGCTCATCCGTCCCGTCATCCGCAAACGTCACCGGCGCCTCGTCCTCACCGTCCGCAAACGTCACCAACGCTTCGTCCTCATCATCCGCAAACGTCATAGGTGCCTCGCCACCGTCGTCCGCAAACGTCACCGAAGCTTCCTCCCCGTCCTCCTCTTCCGCAAGCGTGAGATGGTAAATAAAACTCGGCTCCACCGCGGGCAGCGTTGCACGCTCCGCGGAGAGCTGCACCGCCTCCGCCACCGTGATGCCGGTGAACGCGTGCTCGGCGAGCTCCGCTTCCACCGCAAGGTCGATGAGGCGGGCCGTCCTGCCCTCCACATCCAAATCAGGAGCTTCCTCGCCGTCATCTGAAAGAAGCGCCGCGATTTCTTCGTTCTGTGTCAGGGCGATGAGGCTCTCCCGATCCATCTCTTCATACTCCCTTTTCAGGGCGACGCGGGCATTGTCCTGCGCTTCCTCTGCCGTCGCGGGAAGCCGGATCAGCGCGTTGCCCAGGGTGTAGCTCTGAAGGCTCCCGTTGAAGGCCGCCGCGACCTCCTCCGCGTACGAGCGCTGTTCCTCATATTCATCATAGCCCAGGTAAAGCAGCACGCTTTGTTCGACATAGTCCTCTCCGGGCACGGCGCCCGCAAGCATCGTGTACATATCGTGCGCCGCGTTGTCCGCCTTGAGCTCCGCCGTGTTGCGGGCAAGAGGAAGCTCCTGCCGCATGCCCATCAGCCCGTCATCCAGGGTGTCCTGATACAGGTTCAGCTCGGGCGCAAGCCGGAACAGCTCCGGCAGCTTTTCGGAATCGGATTCCGCTTCGATGTCCTCCGTCGTTGATTCTCCCCCCGCCGCAGTATCATCGACGGCCAGATTTTCCGTTGCTGTCAGCACGGAAGAAACGGGTTCTGCGGATTCACCGGAAAGCTCTTCGGGGACTTTCGGGGCAGAAGATGTCTCCTCTGTCTCTTCGTCCTTCTGCTCCGCGGCATAAACCGCCGGAAGCGCGCCGTTAAATACACAAGTCCCCGCCAGCATCACCGCCAGCATCCCTGCCATCACTTTTTTTCTCATATCCTGTCCTCTTTCAAGCAAATAAACATAAAATTACCCAATTGGAAAGACGCAAAAATCCATTAAAAGAGGTCACCCGGGCAAATTCTTTTTGCCCGGGTGACCGTTTTGCCGAAGCGTTTTCTACCCATGGATCCTACTTCTTCACCTTGACGGTGAGGGTCGCTTTTCTGTTGGTGCCATCCGTGGCCGTGAGCGTCAGCTTCGCCGTGCCGGGTTTACCGGCACAGATAGAGAGCACGCCGAACTCTGCCGAAAATCCGGTCGCCACCTGCGGATTACTGCTCTTTACCGCAGGTTTGCAGTATGTATAATAGGTATCCATGTCATAGTTATAAGCCACAGTCATAACTGCGCTGCATACATATCCGCCCGTTTCATCCCTTTGTGCCGGTACGGTGATCATCGCACTGCTGCGTCTATTACCAAAAGTAATTTTCCGTATCGGCTCAGCCGGTACGATGAATTTGGACGCAGACAGCGCGGTTCCGTCCGTGGTGGTGGCGGTCACACGCATTCCGATCTTCGATTCAACGCCACAAGCCGTAGCATACTTGCTGCTTATCGTCACCTTGCCGTTTTTCAGGGAAAAGATTTTCTGAGCGATCAGCGACTGCTCCTCGGATTCAGACAGGGGCGTAAATTCGTAGCCGCCATCCGCACCGTCCAGATTGATCCTTCCCAGTTTGTAGCTCCAGGTCACCTTTTTGACAGTGGGGTTTCCATAAGCCGTTCCGGGTGTTGCCTTCACCTGAACGGATTTCCCCCAGGCAAGCGCCGAGAAGGAGGCTTCCTTCCCCGTAGGATCCGCATAGGTGATCAGGGAACCGTTCGTGAGTCTGAGGTCAGATACAGGCACGATGACCTTTACCGTAAAGGTGGTCTTCTTCTTCGAGCCGTCATCCGTGCTGCAGGTGATCTTCGCCGTGCCGGTGCTCTTTGCCGCAAGCATGGCCCAGTCGCTGGTTTTGGAGCTGCTTCCCTCCACGGAGACCACCTGCGGGTTGCTGCTGCTCCAGACCATCTCCGAGCTGTTGTCCGTCACCGCTTTTACGTAAAACACATTTTCATTGTCTTTGGTGTCGGGAAGATCCACCGTAAAGAGCTGCAGGGATGACAGACTGTCCTGCTTTTTCGTCACATGAAACACCGATTCCAGCTTGCTCTGGTCCACAATCGAGGACGTCTCCTCTACCACCGAAAGCTTCGTGCTCTTTGCCGCGACCACGGTAAACGAAATCGTCGCCTGCGGACCG
>JAIKYU010000112.1 GCA_024682835.1 Lachnospiraceae bacterium
TTGCCCCGGTTGTCGGTCCGCACAGGGCCTCCGTCGGTCCACACGCGGGAGAAGCAGATGTTGTTGGCCCGTTCAAAGGGGGTCTCACCGTTGATGGAGACGGAACGCTCTGCGGCGACGCCGCGGGATTCGGGCAGATAATACCTGATGTGCAGGCGGTACATGCCGGCCTCCGGAACATCGACCGTCCAGGTGGCCACGGATGCGGTGTCGGTATAGACCACGCCGGTCTCTCCGTCCAGCTCGTCGACCATGTGCACATCGCCCTCCGCTTCGAAGCCGGCGATATCCACATCAATCACCTGCTGCGGACGGGCCGCATCGGCGTGTGCCGTGAGGTAGCCGGTGTAGGTGCCGGTGCGCTCCATGCCCGCCACGTCGGTGGTCAGATCAGCGCCGGCATATTTGTCCTCAAAGGTCTCCACCCGCCGCATGGACAGGAGAACACAAACCAGAATAAGAGCGGAAAGAACGATCACGGTGATCAGAACGGTTTTACCAGTTTTATGCATATGGTACAGGCCTCCGCGCAATGTCGGTAAATGAAAGCGCAATCATTTTACCAGATTTCCATGTCGTTGACAAGACGATTTGGGCAGAATGCACAAAAAAGAGTAAAGGTAAAACGATATACCATAGTCAAACGTTACAAAGCAGCGTTGCCTCGGCGCTAAATCACAACGATCAAACAATCATAGGGTGGTCGATGCAGGATGAAAATTGACTTTTGGCCTTAACATTATTACATTTAAGATGATGACAGCAGATGAAATGATTTGCGAAGTGCGGAACAATCTCACTTATCAGATGATAACAGAGTCAGACAAGAGGTGCAGAAGGCTTTGAGAGAAGACCGGTTACATAATATAAAGGGAAAAAAGTGCCTCTGCATGTGGCTGATGGCCGTGCTTGTGTTTTTTTCGGGATGGACGGCCCCGGTTTTTGCTGCAGAGGAGGGGTCGGACACACTCATGGAGCAGGCGCAGAAAAGGCGCCTGATTCCCGCGCAGTCGGATGAGATCCCCGGCTGGCCCGACGGCCCGGCGATCACGGCACAGGCGGCCATCGTGATGGAAGCGGACACGGGGACGGTTCTCTATGCGAAAAACATCCACGAGCAGCTCTACCCGGCAAGCACCACCAAGATCCTCACCTGTCTCCTGGCGGCGGAGGAGTCGTCCATGACGGAGGAGGTGACCTTCTCCGAGACGGCGGTGCTCTCCATTCCGCCGGGCAGCTCCTCCATCGGCATCGATCCCGGGGAAATGCTCACGATGGAGCAGGCGCTCTACGGGATTCTGGTCGGGAGTGCCAACGAGGTAGCCAACGGCGTGGCGGAGCATGTGTCAGGCAGCATACCGGCCTTCGTCGAGCGGATGAATAAAAGGGCGAAGGAGCTGGGCTGTGCGGATTCCCATTTTGCCAACACGAACGGGCTGCCGGATTCGACCCATGTGACCAGCGCATATGATCTGGCGGTGATTGCGCGGGCGTTTTTTGCGCATCCGGTGCTTGCGCGGATTGCCGGCACGCCGTCCTTCCATTTTTCACAGACAGCGAAACAGAAGGATGACTTTACCATCCGTACAAAGAATAAACTGGTCAACGGAGAGATTCCCTGCGAGGGGATCATCGGCGGCAAGACCGGCTATACGGATCTGGCCCGGGAGACGCTGGTCACCTGCGCGGAACGGGACGGGATGCGTCTGATCTGCGTGGTGCTCAAGGAGGAGAGCCCGGCGCAGTTTACCGACACGGTGACCCTGCTGGACTACGGCTTCCACAATTTCCGCCGGGCGGTGGTGGCGGAGGAGGAAACCCGGTTTCTTCCGCTGGAGCCGGAGTTTTCCTCCTCCTTTGATATCTTTGGTGATTCCGGACAGATTCTGTCCTTTGACCCGTCTGCCGGCGTCGTTCTTCCCGCGGGAATCGACATCGGCGAGACGGAGACGGCGATCCGTTACGGAGACGGCGTTTTTGCCTGCATCGACTACAGCTGGCACGGTGTCCTGCTGGGGAGCGTGCAGATACGCGGCAATGCGCTCGGAGAGCCGGTCGGAACGTCCGGTGATGAGGCGCCCGACATGGTGACGATCCGGCTGTTTAAGGTAATGCCTGTGGTCTACGGAGCGGCGGGTCTGTTCTGCCTCGTGGCATGGGCGGTCTCCTTTATCCGGTCGTACCATTTCGGCGGACTCAGCCGTGCCGAGCGCAGACGTTACCGGAGGGAGCGCAGAAACCGGCGGAAGGAGGGCCTCCACCTGTCCGATTGATTTTACAGGCGTTTCAGCCAGGCTGTCGCCAGATCGATCCACGGCTGGCAGCAGGGCTCGATCTCCGATCCCCCGGGGCTTTTGGTTCGTTCGTCCGCAAGGGACAGACCGTGTCCGCCCTCGGGGAAAATGTGCAGCTCCAGACCGATCCCCTGCTCCTTCAGCGCGTTTGCCAGAAGCAGCGAGTTTTCCACGGGCACACAGTCGTCCGGCCAGGTGTGCCAGATAAAGGTCTTCGGCACGTGGCGGTTCACCCGGAATTCCAGAGAGACCTGCCTGCGTGCCTCTTCGTCCGAGGCCTTTTCTCCCAACAGATTTTCGAAGGAGCCCTGGTGGGCGAAGGGTCCGGAGGTGATGACCGGATAGGCCAGCATCAGTCCGCCGATGGCCAGTTCCCTGGCGGATTTCCCGGTGATCTCCGGCAGCTCATCCGCCCAGGTGCAGGCATAGTGGCAGGCCAGGTGTCCGCCTGCGGACGCACCCCAGAGCACGATCCGGTCCGGGTCCACATGCCATTCCTCCGCGTGCCCGCGGACGAGAGCCACCGCCTGTCCAAGCTCTGTGCGCGCCGCCGGATCCACAGCCGGTGCGCAGGAGTAGCGCAGAACGGCGGCATGGAAGCCCTGTGCAAGCAAGGCAAGTGCAATCGGCTCCGCCTCCCGATCGCTGGTGTATTCATAGCCGCCTCCGGGACAGATCAGCACCAGAGGACGCCGGTCCACCGCAATGGATTCGGAATGCTCCTGAATATAGACCGCAAACGGCGCGGCATTTTCTCCGATTTGAAATACGTGATGAAACATGGGCGGCTCCTTTCGTATCAAATAAACATATATGTAGGATGTTCACGGCATGAACGCCGCGTGAGTCCGGGACCCTGACATCATATCATCTTAGAATATTTAAATTCCCCTGTCCAGAGAATTCCCATTTTGGTCAGTATGGTGTAAACTGATATGCATGCGACTACGAAATGTTCCGGGGGCGAAGGAGCGGATCGCCGCGAGCCCGTACTGCGAAATGGTGCCGGAGCCGAGAAAAGGACACTGGCAGGAATTCTTCGGCGGGCAGGGCCCTCTGTATCTCGAGATCGGCTGCGGGAAGGGGCGGTTTCTGGCGGAGCTTGCGCAGCGGCATCCCGAGATCAATTACCTGGGTGTGGAAAAGTACACCAGCGTCCTGCTGCGCGCCGTGCAGAAGCAGGAGACGCTCGCGCTGCCCAATCTCCGGTTCGTGCGTATGGAGGCGGAGATCCTGACGGAGGTCTTTGACCGCGGAGAAATCGGGCATATCTATCTGAATTTCTCCGATCCGTGGCCAAAGGAGCGCCATGCCCAGAAGCGTCTGCCGTCCGCGAGCTTTCTGCGCCGGTATGAGGAGGTGCTTGCTCCCGGCGGGACGGTGGAGTTGAAGACGGACAACACGGCGCTTTTTGATTTTGCACTTGGTGAGCTTCCCACGGCGGGGTGGGAGGCGGACGTGATTTCCCGTGATCTTCATGCGGATCCCGTGCTTTCGGCGGACAACTGCATGACGGAGTACGAGGCGCGTTTTTCTGCACAGGGAAACCCGATCTGTTATGCGGTCATTCATAAGAAAGGGGGATGAACGGATGGAATATGTATTCACGACAGCCAATTTTGAAGAGGAAGTGCTGAAGAGCAAGCTGCCGGTGCTGGTGGATTTTTACGCCGACTGGTGCGGGCCGTGCAAGATGATGGCGCCCGTCATCAAGGAAATGGCGGAGGAATATGACGGCGAGCTCAAGGTCGGCAAGCTAAATGTCGATGAAAACCCCGATATCGCCCAGAAATACGGCGTGATGTCGATTCCGAATTTCCAGTTTTTCAAAAACGGAGAGGTGGTGGAATCCCTGCTTGGCGCACTGCCCAAGGGGCGCTTCACCTCTGCGGTGGACAAGGTGTTGGCATGATGTCAGGGTCAAAAGCTCATAAGGCGATCATGCTCGCATGAATCGCCGCATGAGCTCTTGACCCGCCCGAACATGAGCAAGTAGCAAGATGCCCGTTTTTCAGGGCATCGCAGCGGATTGCGAATGTTCGGAGGATTGCGGGAGTTGCGAAGCAACGGAGCAATCCGTGGACATCATATGATGTAAATCGACTTTTGACCCTGGCGTTAGATTGAGGAAATGAGCAACAAGGTATACAACATCAACGATTACCGGCGGGGGCCCGGCGGGGACACGGTCGAAAACATCCGGATTGAGGATCCGCTGGATTTTCTGGATGCGACCGAAAAGGAAGCCTACATCCGCGAACGTCACCGGGAGGAAAACGAGCGCTTAAAGCAGGTCGAGGAGGAGGAAAAGAAGGCCTCCGAGGCCGCGCGCGCCCTTCCCGACGAGGAACGCGCCCGGATCAAACGGGACACCGATGATCCCATGCGCGGAGAAAGAGTCAAGCACGCGGAGCAGCCCCGCAGGCGCCGGATGGACTATGATGAGGAAGAGTACGAAGAGGAAGAGGAGGATGACGACGGAAGCAGCGGCATCCTGATTGCTTCCGGCGTGCTGGCCCTCCTGATCATCGCGGTGGTGCTCTTTATCTTCTGGATCCGCTTTATGATGCCGAAGCCCGCGGAGCCGGAGGCGGAGGAGCGCGCCATTCAGCAGGCGGTGCAGCAGGAGGAAAAGCAGGAACGGGAGGATGCCGCGGACGAAGCCGCCCCGGAGGAGGAGTGGGATGAATATGACCTGCTGCTTCCGGATGGATATGTAAGGACGGGAGATGTGGTCATCGTCACGGCGGACCGGGGGCTGAATCTCAGGAGTGCGCCGGACAGCGCTTCCAATGATAATATCGTCATCAAGGTTGCCAGGGACACGAAACTGACACGCATAGCGGAAAATCCGGTACAGGGCTGGTCGGCAGTCATCCTGGAGGGACTGGACGAGATGCTGTTCTGCTCGAGCGACTACCTGAAGACGGAGTAGCTCCGATGCGTATCGGCTTTTTTGATTCCGGCATCGGCGGGGTGAGCGTGCTGGCGGAGGCGCTGGCAAAGCTGCCGGATCAGGAATACCTGTTCTATGCGGATGTCGATCATGTGCCCTACGGGGAAAAGACGACGGAGGAGATCGCGCGTTTTGCAACGGAAAACGCGCGGTTTTTGCTGTCCGCGGGTGCGGACGCCATTGTGGTCGCCTGCAACACCGCCACGGCAGTGGCCATACAACAGCTGCGCTGCATGACGGATGTTCCGGTCATCGGGATGGAGCCTGCGGTCAAGCCCGCCGTGGAGGAACTGGAGGAGGGCGGCGCCCGGGGCCTCCCGGATGGACCCGGTCAGCGCGTTCTGGTCGCCGCGACCCCGGTGACCCTCAGGGAAGCCAAGCTCAGGGATCTGATTGCCCGTGTGGACAGACATCACTGCGTGGACCTGCTCCCGCTGCCGGGCCTGGTGCAGCTGGCGGAGCGGGAGATCTTTGACGGACAGGAGGCGCGCACCTATCTGGAGCATGCCTTTTCCGGGATCGATCGAAACGCCTATTCCGCGCTGGTGCTCGGCTGCACCCATTTCATCTATTTCAAACCGCTGTTTCGCGAGCTTCTCGGAAATTCCGTGCACCTGGTGGACGGCAACGCCGGCACGGTGCGGCGCCTCATGAGCGTGCTGGGCATGGCGCCCGCCGAAAACGACTTTGACCCTGAGACCGCGAGGATCGCCTGGTACCGGTCGGGACGCCCGGTGACAGAGGAGGCGGATCTTCACTATTTCGGACGCCTGCTGGCGAGAGCAGGAGAAGTGAAGAAAACTGCTTGAAATTTTCTTCGGAATACGATACACTTCATAGGCACGCGGCACAAGATGTTGTGGTTCGCGTTATTCCAAAGACAATATATGGTTGTAAAGCACGTCTGATGTGGACTTGCGGAAGGATTTGCGCGGCAGAGCGTCGAAAACAGGGGAGGTTGTTTTGAAAATCATCAAAAGAAGCGGCAAAGAGGTGCCTTTTGACGGCGAAAAAATCGTGGCCGCGATTGAAAAGGCCAATCACGAAGTGACGGGGGACAAACAGCTCTCCGACGAGGAAATTCGCAGGATTGAGGACCAGGTGGAGAGCGGCTGCCGGAATCTTACGCGCGCGGCAAATGTCGAGGAGATTCAGGACATGGTGGAGGACGGGCTGATGCAGTCCGGACATTTCGAAGTGGCGCGCAAATACATCACCTACCGCTACCAGCACAATCAGAACCGTCAGAACAACACCACCGACAAGCAGATTTTTGCCATCATCGAGCGCATCAACGAGGAGGTCCGTCAGGAGAATTCCAACAAGAATCCCACGGTCAACAGCGTGCAGCGCGATTATATGGCGGGCGAGGTGTCCAAGGACATCACGCGCCGCTATCTGCTCCCGCCGGACATCGTGCGCGCGCACGAGGAGGGGATCATCCACTTCCATGACAGCGACTATTTTGCCCAGCACATGCACAACTGCTGTCTGGTCAACCTGGAGGACATGCTTCAAAACGGCACGGTGGTCAGCGAGACCATGATCGACAAGCCGAAGAGCTTTTACACGGCCTGCAATATCGCGACGCAGACCATCGCACAGATCGCCAGCTCCCAGTACGGCGGACAGTCCATCACGCTCTCCCATCTGGTGCCCTTTGTGGACGTCAGCAGAAAAAAATTCCGCGAGGAGGTGCGGGAGCAGTTTGAGGAGGCCGGGATCGAGGCGACGGATGAACAGATTCGCGAGGTGGCGGAGCTGCGGCTTCGCGACGAGGTCAAGCACGGCGTGCAGGTCATTCAGTACCAGGTGATCACGCTGATGACCACCAACGGCCAGGCGCCCTTCATCACGGTGTACATGTATCTGGATGAGGTGCCGGAGGGACAGACCCGCGAGGATCTTGCCATGGTGATTGAGGAGATGCTCAACCAGCGGATTCTGGGCGTCAAGAACGAAAAGGGCGTCTACATCACGCCGGCGTTTCCGAAGCTGATCTACGTGCTGGATGAGGACAACATCACACCGGAAAGCAAGTACTGGTATCTGACGCGGCTGGCGGCAAAGTGCACCGCCAAGCGCATGGTGCCGGATTATATCTCCGCAAAGAAGATGCGGGAATACAAGCATGGCGATGTCTATCCCTGCATGGGCTGCCGATCCTTCCTCACCCCCGACACCGAGGGGTTGGGAGAAAACGGAAAGCACAAGTACTACGGCCGTTTCAATCAGGGCGTCGTGACGCTGAATCTGGTGGATGTGGCCTGCTCCTCCGGTAAGGATGAAAAGAAGTTCTGGGAGCTGATGGACGAGCGGACGGAGCTCTGCCACCGGGCGCTCATGGCCCGTCACAAGAGGCTTCTGGGCACGCCCTCCGACGTGGCGCCGGTGCTCTGGCAGTTCGGCGCGCTTGCCCGTCTGAAGAAGGGGGAGGTCATCGACCGGCTGCTCTACAATAATTACTCCACGATTTCGCTGGGCTATGCGGGGCTGTGCGAGTGCACGAAATATATGAAGGGCGTCAGCCACACCGATCCGGAGGGCAAGGGCTTCGCACTGGAGGTCATGAAATACTTGAACGACAAGTGTGCGAAGTGGCGCGCGGATTCCAACATCTCCTTCAGCCTGTACGGCACGCCGCTGGAATCCACGACCTACAAGTTTGCCAAATGTCTGCAGAAGCGCTTCGGTATCATCGAGGGCGTGACGGACAAGAATTACATCACCAACAGCTACCACGTCCATGTGACGGAAAAGATCGACGCCTTCACGAAGCTCAAGTTTGAGTCCGAGTTCCAGGCGCTTTCCCCGGGCGGTGCCATCAGCTACGTCGAGGTGCCGGACATGGCGGACAACATCGAGGCGGTGCTCTCGGTCATCCGCTACATCTACGACAACATCATGTATGCCGAGCTCAACACCAAGTCCGATTACTGCCAGAAGTGCGGCTACGAAGGGGAGATCTCCATCGTCAAAGACAAGGACGGAAAGCTCATCTGGGAGTGCCCCAACTGTGGCAATCACGATCAGAACACCATGAATGTCGCCAGACGCACCTGCGGCTACATCGGCACCCAGTACTGGAATCAGGGACGCACGCAGGAGATCAAAGAGAGGGTGCTGCATCTGTGAACGTAGCGGAAATCAAATTCTGTGATATTGCTGACGGGCTGGGCGTACGCACCAGCCTGTTTGTTAGCGGCTGCACCCACCGGTGCGAGGGGTGTTTTAATGAGGTGGCCTGGGATTTTGCCTACGGGGAGCCCTTTGACGACGAGGTTCAGGAGCGGATTCTGGAAAGTCTTGCGCCGTCCCACATCAGGGGACTGACGCTTCTGGGCGGTGAACCCATGGAGCCGGTCAACCAGCGGGCGCTTCTTCCCTTCATCCGGCGCTTCAGGGAGAGCCTGCCGGATAAGGATCTCTGGTGCTACACCGGCTACACGCTGGAGACGGATCTGGCCCCCGGGCGTTTCTCCGGTCAGTGCCCGCCCGACGGGACGAAGGACGGCGCGGCACCCGCCTCCGGCAGGGCCCGGTGCGAGGTCACCGACGAGCTTCTTTCCTATATTGATGTCCTGGTGGACGGGGAGTTTATTCTGGAAAAAAAGAGCCTGATGCTCAAATTCCGCGGCTCCTCCAACCAGCGGCTCATCGACCTGAAGGCCACGCTGGCGTCCGGGAGTATCGTGCTGCTTGCGGTCTGAGCAACAGGATGCTATGATGAGGATTGCGGGATACTACGAACACTTAGCGAATGCAAAGCATGAGCTTAGTGTGAGTGTATGCGGAAGCTTTGCGAAGCAGAGGAGCAATCCGTGAACATCCTATATTCTCAGGGAAAAGGAGCCTTTCATGCCGGAAGAGATTGTTCGCAAAAATATGTCCACCCTGGGCTTTTGCCTGATTCTTTACCTGATTCTGGGCAATGTCATTGCGTCCGTGGTATCGGGGTTCTCTGCGCTGATCGTCGTGATCGGCCGCATGACCGGAAGGCTTTCCGGCGACGTGATGAGCATGATCACGAGTCTGACCTCTTCCTCGTGGTACGCACTGACACTCAACGCGGTGGTCATGTATGTGATCTCGATGCCGCTTGTTGCGTGGATCATTCGAAGCAGGATCCCGACCTCCGGCGTCCGCAGATGGCTTCCCGGCTACGCGGAGCTTCCGGCCGGGCAGGACGCGGCATTCCGTCAAAGCGCCGGTGAGAAACCGATCCGCCTGAGGGATATTCCCGCTCTGATTCCGATCTGCGTCTTCTTTATGGCAGCAGGCAGCACCGTCAGCTCCGTGCTGGCTTCGCTGATCGGCGATATCGCGGGGGTGGAGGCGAGCAATTCCCAGGTGGAAATGCTGCTCTCCGGAAACCTTCTGGCCACGATCCTGTTTGTGGTGATCATCGCACCGGTTGCGGAGGAGCTCTTTTTCCGCAAGCTGATCATTGATACGGTCCGGCCGGCGGGAAGACGCGCGGCCGTGTTTGTCTCCGCCTTCTCCTTTGCCCTGTTTCACACGAATCTGTTCCAGTTTTTCTATGCGTTTTTTCTCGGACTGCTGCTGGCGCTCGTCTACATCAAGACCAGGAATGTGCTGATTCCGATCCTGATGCATATGCTGCTCAACTTTTCCGGCGGCGTGATTCTGCCGTATGTCTCAAAGGATCTGCTGGTTGTCGATACCGGGGTGCTTCGGGACGGCAGCCCGGAACAGATGCTTGCGCTTGTCCGGGATTATCCCATGCTGGTCGCCTTTCTGATCATCTACAGCCTGCTGTCCTTTGCGGGTATGGTCATTCTGCTGATCTGGATGGCAAAGGGCAGGTTCCGGCTCGTCGAGCGCTATGATGCCGTTCCCTACGGCACCTTTCTGGGGGCGTTTTTCACTGCGCCCGGCCAGATCCTGTACATTCTGGTCTGCATCGTCCTGTCTGTCGTCATGCTGGTCATGAACGGCGCATGAACCGTCACGCGCCCGCTTCAGTCCGTTTCCGGGGAGGGAAAATTGATTTTTGATACCCATGCACATTATGACGATCCTCGCTTTGACGGGGACCGGGAGGAGGTTCTGCGTGACCTGGCCGCGCACGGCGTCGGCACGGTCGTGAATATCAGCGCAGCCTTTTCCGGCATTCCGCAGGTGCTGGCGCTTGCCGGGCAGTATCCCTTCATGTATGCCGCCGTCGGCGTCCATCCCTCGGAGCTCTCAGAGCTTGCCGAATCCGATCTCGCAAAGCTGGAGGAGCTGGCACGCGGGCCGAAGGTGGTTGCCATCGGAGAGATCGGCCTGGATTATCACTATCGGGATGGGGCACATCCGGAGGAAACGGATCCGCCGCGTGCGCTGCAGAAGCTGTGGTTTGAACGGCAGCTGGAGCTTGCACGGCGGCTTGATCTGCCCGTGGTCATCCATTCGCGCGATGCCGCGGCGGACACGCTGGAAATCATGCGCAGGGCACATCAGTCGGGAATCCCGGGGGTGATACACTGTTATTCCGGCAGTGCGGAGACGGCACAGGAATATCTGAAAATGGACTACTACCTCGGAATCGGAGGGGTGGTGACCTTCAAAAACGGACGGGTGCTGCGGGAGGTGGTGAAGCTTGCCCCTCTGGAGCGTCTGCTGCTGGAGACGGACTGCCCCTATCTCGCGCCGGAGCCGCACCGCGGACAGCGCAATGATTCCCGCTACCTTCCGCTGGTGGTGCAGGCCATCGCAGAGCTCAAGGGGACGGATCCGGAGACCGTGATCTCTGTGACGGAGAAAAATGCCCGGGAAATGTATCGCCTCTCGTGACAGACGGCGGGAAAAGCGCGGGCACAAAGGGAATCGTCAGGGAATGTGCCGCGGAGGAAGGATGTAAATGGCGACAGAGAGAAAATCCGGCAGACAGGCGTCCATGAGCCGGCGGGAGTCAAAAGGAGCGGGCGGTGTCAGGCAGCAGCTGGCTGAAAGAGGACTTTCGCCCAACAAACGTTTCGGACAGAATTTTCTGACCGATGAGGGCATTCTCTCCCAAATCGTGGATGCCGCAGACCTTTCCGGGTCGGATACGGTGCTGGAAATCGGCCCGGGCGCCGGAGCACTGACAAGACGCCTGGCGGAACGCGCCGGACGGGTGGTTGCCGTGGAAATCGACAACGGACTGACGGCGATGCTTCGGGAGGAATTTGCCGGTCATCCGCGGGTGGAAATCATCGGCGGAGATATTCTGAAGACGGATCTGCGGGCGTTGTTTCCGGAAGCCGCCGCCTCCGGGGCTTCGCCGGCAGGAACAGCCGGGGTGAAGGCCGTGGCGAATCTTCCTTACTACATCACGACTCCGATCCTGATGCAGCTGCTTCCCATGGAACGGCTGATCTCCCGGTTTGTGGTGATGATGCAGAAGGAGGTGGCCGACCGGATGCAGGCGCAGCCGGGCTCAAAGGACTACGGCGCGCTGACTCTTGCCGTGCAGTACTACGCAAAACCCGACCTGGTGACACTGGTACCGCCGTCTGCTTTCTATCCGCCGCCCGAGGTGACCTCTGCGGTGCTTTGTCTGGATCGATATGAGAAACCGCCGGTGCAGACGGGGGATCCCGACCGTATGTTTGCGCTGGTTGCCGCCGGCTTCGGAAAACGGCGCAAAACGCTGGTCAATGCCGTCACCGGTGCGCCGCAGCTTGGAATTGATGCCGACCGGATGCGGGAAGCCCTTGCGGCCTGCGGCCTGGATCTGCAGATTCGCGGAGAGGCGCTCACCCTTGCGGAGTATGCAAAATTGAGTGATGCGCTGACAGGAAATATATAGTATAATGTGGTGCCGGGGTACCAAACTCATGCGGTGTTCATGCCCGCATGAAACGGCACATAGGCTTAGCGTGAGTGTATGCGCAGCGAGGCGAAGCCTTGCGAAGCAACGAAGCAATCCGTGGGCATCATGAAATTGCATAATGAGGAGAGTTTTATGAAAAAAAGAGTATGGGCGGTTCTTGTCATCGCCGCCATGACCATATCCGTAACCGGCTGCGGAAAGCAGGCGGAGGAAGCGCCGGCCGAAACGAAGGAGCCTGTGGTATTTGAGGAGCAGGTGAAGGAGCCGGAGCCGGAACCGGAGCCGGAGCCCGAAGAACCGGTCCGCCCGCCTTTCACACTGGGCGAGGTGAAGGACGGCGTCTATTCCAATGAATATCTGGGCATTTCCTTTGAGGCGCCGGAGGATATGGTCTTTGCAGACGAGGAAAAGCTCGCGGAATACTCCGCTCTTGCGAAGGATGTGTTTTCCGATCTGACCGAGGTGCAGAAGCTCCTGACGGACGGCAGCGTGGTGATGGCCTGCTACGCAGCGGGTGATCCGAAAGTCTCTCCGGTCCGTTCCTTCAATATCACTCTGCAGGATCTGGCATCCGCCGAAGAAGCGGCAAATGGCGAGGCCATCACGGAGGAGTCCGTCGTGGATGCCGCCATGGAAGACATCACCCCGCTGCTGGAAAAGCAGGGATTCACGGAGATCCACAGCGAACGCACGACCATGAAGATCCTTGGCGGACAGCACGCCGGTATGCTGCTTACCGCGAAGACACCGAATCAGGGCAGCATCACGGAACGCGAGGTCTGCGTCCTGGACGACGACTACATCGTCTGTTACACGGCCTCCTGCATCGGCGACACGGACACCTCGGAGGAAATCCTGCAAAAATATCTGACGAAAAAATAAAAAAACCGTTGCATTCCAAAAAAAAAAGGTGTACTATACCCTTTGTCACAAAAAAGGTGCCTTTGGTGCCCATACAGAATGCGCTTCTAGCTCAGTTGGTAGAGCACCTGACTCTTAATCAGGGTGTCCAGGGTTCGAGTCCCTGGAGGCGCACGCCGAGTACTGATTTTGACGGTATATCCGCCGGGGTCGGTACTCTTTTTTGATGCCCAGGTTCAAAAACTCCTGAGGCGATCATGCTAGCATGAATCGCCTCAGGAGTTCTTGAACCGCCCGAACATGAGCAAGTAGCAAGATGCCCGTATATCAGGGCATCGAAGCGGATTGCGAATGTTCGTAGGGCGCACGAGATCCAGTGGATCTCGGATCTGCGCCGACCGTAGCGGAGCGGAGATGCGGGATACTACGAACACTTAGCGAATGCAAAGCATGAGCTTAGTGTGAGTGTATGCGGAGCGAAGCGAAGCTTTGCGAAGCAACGGAGCAATCCGTAGGCATCAAAAAAGAAAACAACAGCAAAAGGGTTCATGCGTCGATCATGCTTGCATGAATCGACGCATGAGTTTGGGAACCGCCCGAACATGAGTCCTTCCCTTTGACAGATCCCCGGCGCTATGCTAAACTACCAGATGTAGTGTGCCCAAAAACAGGCGCTCTCTACTTTTTGTGGAAAGAAACGGATTGCGACAGAGATTCACTGTCTTTGATAGAGGAGCCGGTCGTGGACAAATACGAATATAAGCTCAGGGCGGATGAAATCAAAGTGCTGATCGGCGAGGGCCGATATGCCGAAGCAGCGCAGATCGCCGACACCATCGATTGGAAAAAGGTCAAAAGCGTGCGGATGCTCTGCACCATCAGCGACCTGTATAAAATCAACCGCCGCTACGAAGAGAGCCGGGAGATCCTTCTGATCGCCAACAGCCGCTACCCGGACGGACGCTACATCATCTATTCCCTCTGTGAGCTTTCCATCAAATTACAGGACATCATCCGCGCAACCGAATACTTCAAGGAATTCGTGCGCGTTGCCCCCCACAACACCAGCCGGTACATTCTGCAGTACAAGCTCTATGTCGCGCAGGATGTCAGCCTGGAGGAGCGCATCGCCGTTCTTCAGGAATTCAAAAAACACGACTACCGCGAAAAGTGGGGCTATGAACTCGCCTATCTCTACCATCGCGTGGGTCTTGCGACCGAGTGTGTGGAGGAGTGCGACGAGCTCTTCCTCTGGTTCGGCGGCGGACGCTTCGTCATCAAGGCCATGGAGCTCAAGGCGCTCCACGAAAAGCTGTCCCCGGAACAGCAGCGCGTCTATGACCGCTATCGGGCGGACAGCGGAGAGATCGTCGAGCGGCCTTCCCAGGACGGCGCGCCCTACGACAACGAACGTGACGAAATGGGACACGACGAGGAGGAACAGAAGGAGCCGGAGGACGGCGAATTCCACGTCAAGACCGTCGATCTCGGCCAGTACAACACCATCAATTTACAGCAGGTCATTGCGGACAGCCTGAAGGAGCTGCAGAAAAAGCCGGCGCCGCCGGTGCCCCAGGAAACCAGGGTCATGGAGCCCGTTGAAAGACCGGAAAAGCCGATGCTTGACAGCACTGCGGACACCGGGATCCTCGGCATCACCGAGGAGGACCTCAACGCCTATGAGGAGAACGCGGAGGAGCCGCTGCAGGAAACCAGGGTGTTCAAACCGGTTTCACAGGAGGCGGAATCCTCTGCGGATCGGGAGTCTGCAACAGATCGGGAGTCCGTGTCAGACCGGGAGTCCTCCGCGGAACAGCCTTCTGCGGCCGGGGAGCCGGACGGCGCCGGTCAGGATATGGACAGCAGCGATGACGTCAGCCGCACCCTCGAACAGACCGCGGCCAGCATCGCCACGGATGATACGGTATGGATGCCCGGCTTCAATGAGATTGCCCGGTATGCGCAGCAGCAGGGGATCGTTCAGCCGGAGGTCACCGCGCGCACGATTGCGCAGGCCACCGGAGAGATCCCGATGGCGGAGCAGATCGTTGAAAACGCGCTGCGGGAGCCCGTCCGGGAGCCGGTTCCGGAGATGACGGTCGAGCCTGAACCCGAGCCTTTGGCCGCCCTTCCTGCGGAGAAAGACGAAGCGGTCACCGCGCCGGAGAAGGCACAGGGACAGATGAAGGAGCTCACTGCGTCCGTTCCGGCAGAGGATGTCCGGGAGCAGAAAGAGCCGGCTGAAAAAGAGTCAGCCGCTCCCACACCGGAAAAACGGCTGGTGGACGAGCTCAGGACCGAGGTCGGCGAAGCGCGGGATGAAATGCGCAGACTCCGTGCGGCTGAGCGCCGGGCGGAGATCCAGAGCCGTGAAAAGAGCGGCAGGATGCGGGAGGTGTCAAGCGACACGCGCAGGCTCGGACAGACCAGGGAATATGTTCCCATCACCCGCATGGACAAGGCGGTGGAGGCCGCGCTCGGCAGAGACGCAGACGAAAACGGACAGCCAGTGCAGTCGATGACCGCACGCGAAGCGATCATGCAGGTAAGCAGGGACGCTAAACAGGCAGAGAACCGGAATGTGATCCGGCCGACCCGCAAAAGCGACGAAAGCGGTTATGACCGGCTGCTGGCGGAGTCGCCGGACGGTCAGATCTCCATGGCCATGGATGAAAAAGAGGTACTCGAGCGTCAGATCACCGGCCAGATCAGCATCGGCGATTTTCTGACGGGTTGGGAAGCCTATAAAAAGGAACAGCAGCGACTCCGGATGGAGAGCGTCAAGGAGTACGTGCGGCAGAACACCGGCGAAATCTTCCGCGTCTATGAGGAAAGAAGACAGATGGAGGCAGCGCTGGAAAAGGGAGCTGCAGACGGCGGACCGGCTGCTTTGACGGAAGAACCGGAAGGAAAGCTCCCGGCAGGGCCTGATCTGAAAGCCATGGCGAGTGCGGCCGTTCCCGTGACCGCGTCGGAGAGTGCGTCCGCTCCTGCGATAACACCGGAGAATGCGACCGCCCCTGCGGCGGCACCAGAAAGTGAGCCCGTTCCTTCGGCGGCACCAGAAAGTGAGCCCGTTCCTTCGGCGACGTCTGAGAGTGAGCCGGTTCCTTCGGACGCGCCGGTGAATGAGCCTGTCGCTTCCGCTGTACCGGCGGATGCAGCCGTTCCCCCGGCCACGCCGGAGAAGATCGCGCACCAGCTCGCGGTACTGGAGGGAAAGATTTCACCGGACACCCCGGTGGAGGCGCCGACCAGAGAGGCCGATGACCGGGCGCTTGACAGCGCGGATGCAGCCGGTCCGCAGCCCGATGCGGAGACCGTGCAGGATGCCGTGCAGACGGATCAGGGCGCAGGTGCGGACGCTCAAACGGGCACAACCCCGGAATCCGGTGCGGCAGTGTCTGCGGGCGGGGAAGAGGAGAGCGAGGAAGCCTCCGGCGAGGACGATCATGTGCTCCGTGTCATGACCGCCGAGGAAAAAGAACTCTTCGGCCCGTATATCCATAAAAAGCGCTCCCGCAAACAGATCGTGGATGCCATTGATTCGCTGAGCATGGCCGCGTATGCGGGCAATGTGATCATCACCGGTGAGGAGGGTGCCGGAACCATCAACCTCGCAAAGGGTCTGATCCGCTCGGTTCAGCTCTCCGATGCCAATTTCTCCGGTCAGATCGCCAAGATCTCCGGCCGCGCCATGAACCGCAAGCGTGTGGATGCCATCGTGGAGAAGCTGGCGGGGGGCGCCCTCATTATCCAGGGCGCCGGCAGCATGAACAACGAGACGACAGCGACCCTGCTCAAGGCTCTTCAGGCCGAAAACCTCGGCATCATCGTCATCCTGGAGGACACGAAGCGCGGCATCGAGAAATACCTGAAGAAGCATCCGGAGGTGAGCGAATGCTTCAACGTGCGGGTGGACGTCGAGGCGCTCGCCACCAAAGAACTGGTTTCCTATGCAAGACAGTACGCACTTGACCGCGAGTTTTCCATGGATGAATTCGCAGTGCTGGCGCTTCACAAGCGCATCGACGAAATGCAGACCGCCGAGCACGAGGTGACCATCGCAGAGGTCCGGGAGATCGTGGATGAGGCGATCCGTCGATCCACCAGAAAAAATCCCGCGCATTTCTTTGATATTTTGCTGCAAAAGCGGTATGATGGAGAGGACATGATCATTCTGCGGGAAAAGGATTTTCTGCGATAGACGGGGGCTGATACGTCGGTGCCTGTCTCCCGTACACGGAAAGGAGCATTCGATGGCGGCAGAGCAAGTGTTTATTTCTCAGGATGACGAATACCTCTTCGGTCAGGGCACGCATTACGACATCTACAAGAAGCTCGGCGCACATCCCTCTGTAGAAAAAGGAAAAAATGGCATTTTCTTCGCTGTCTGGGCACCGAATGCCGCAAGCGTCCATGTCGTCGGCGATTTCAACGGCTGGAGCGACACCATGCACCCGATGCACAGGCAGGGGGAGATCGGCATCTTCAGCCTGTTCATCCCGGATCTGGGCGTCGGCGAGCTGTATAAATTCCTGATCACGACCCCCACCGGCGAACGGCTCTATAAGGCGGATCCGTATGCCAACTGGGCGGAGCTGAGACCCGGCACCGCTTCCCGCACGGCGGATTTATCGAGCTTTAAGTGGTCGGACAGCAAGTGGTACGACCAGTTTAAGGGCAAAGACATCTACGAGCAGCCCCTGGCCATCTACGAATGCCAGATCGGCTCCTGGATGAAGCATCCGGACGGCACGGAGGAGGGCTACTACAACTACCGCGAGTTTGCGGACCGCATCGTCAGCTACCTCACCGAGATGAAATACACGCACATCGAGCTGATGGGCATTGCGGAGCACCCCTTCGACGGCTCCTGGGGCTACCAGGTCACGGGCTACTACGCCCCGACGGCCCGGTACGGCACGCCCGAGGATTTCATGTATCTGGTCAACACCCTGCACCGGCACGGCATCGGCGTCATTCTCGACTGGGTGCCGGCGCATTTCTGCCCCGATGAGCACGGCCTGGCCCGCTTTGACGGCCAGTGCATCTACGAGCATCCCGATCCGCGTAAGGGGGAGCATCCGGACTGGGGCACCAAGATCTTCAACTTCGAGAAAAACGAGGTCCGCAACTTCCTGATCGCCAACGCGCTCTTCTGGATCCGCGAATTCCATGTGGACGGTCTCCGGGTCGATGCGGTGGCCTCCATGCTTTATCTTGATTACGGCAAGCAGGCCGGTCAGTGGGTGCCGAACAAGGACGGCGGCAACGAAAACCTGGATGCCATCACCTTCTTCCAGCACCTCAACAGTGTCGTGCGCGGGACGTATCCGCAGATTCTCATGATCGCGGAGGAGTCGACGGCGTGGCCCAACATTTCCGGGCCCATCGGCGGCAGCGGCCTGGGCTTCACCTACAAGTGGAACATGGGCTGGATGCATGATTTTTGCGAATACATGAAGCTCGATCCCGTGATGCGGGGCGGCGCCCACCACATGTTGACCTTTGCCATGAGCTACAACGAGGCGGAGCACTACATTCTCCCGCTCTCCCATGATGAGGTCGTGCATCTCAAGTGCTCCATGCTGGAGAAGATGCCGGGCTTCGAGGTCGACAAGTACGCCAATCTCCGCGTGGGCTACACCTTCATGTTCGGACATGCGGGGAAAAAGCTCCTGTTCATGGGACAGGATTTTGCGCAGGAGCGGGAATGGAGCGAAACAAGAGAGCTGGACTGGTTCCTTCTGGACCGCGATCTCAACCGCGGCATGAAGGACTATGTCGGCGAGCTGCTTTCGATTTACCGCAGGTATCCGGCGATGTACCGGCATGACTGCGGCTTCGAGGGCTTTGCCTGGATCAACGCGGACGACAAGGACCGCAGCGTCTACAGCTTCTACCGCCGGGATGAGACCGGCAAAAACAGCGTCCTGTTTGTCCTGAATTTCACGCCGATGGAATGGAAAGGCTATAAGACAGGCGTGCCGGTGGCTGGTGAGTATCGCCATATCCTGGACAGCGCGGAGCAGCGCTTCGGCGGCTTCGGCACGGGCATTCCGGCCAAAATCAAAGCCGTGCAGGAAAACTGCGACTACCTGGATTACTCCCTGACCATGGATCTGCCGCCCTACGCCGCCGAGGTCTTCCTCTTTGACGATCTGCCGGAGAAATCGACGGCCTCCGCGTCGGCAAAGAAGGGCGCGGCAAAGAAAAAGACGGCAAAGAAGAGCGCCGCATCGAAAAAATAACCCCCGGAAATCTGACAAAAGACGGGGTTAAGAATTCCCGGGCACAAGCCGAAATAGAATGTGACAGGCACGGATGCCGTCACATTCTTTTTTTCGCAGGGACGCGGCAGAAAAAGCGGGCAGCCGTATGAAACAGCTGTCTGCCGGCAACGGGAAAGACGGACACGCGCGAACCGGAGGGCGAAGAATGAACCTGAATATAGACGAGCAGATGATGGGCATCCGGCATCCGGGACAGATGACAGGGCATCCTTCGCCCCTGTCTTCTTTTGCTGTCTCGCACGGCGCGGGAGCCGGCACCGGCAGAATTCAGGATGTCATTTCGGTCGATCTGACATCCGGCACCCGTGGGACGGACGCCTATGCCGGGAAGAAGAGCGATCTGGCGGGCGCCTCAGCACAGGGCGGCGAAAAGGACCGGGCCGCGGAGCTCAATGCGATGATTGTTCTTTCCCACACCCTCTCCGGCGAGGATTACGCGCGGGCCATGGAGGACGGCTACCAGCCCGGCGAGAGCGGCAGCGGGGAGACCGTCACCATCATGGACAGGATCAAAACCGCCCTGCTGCAGTCAGGAAACGAAGTGGCGGGCTTCACGGATGATATCGATCCGGACAAGCTGGCAAAAATCACCGGATCGGACGCCTATGCGTCCGCCCTGGCCAGGAGCTTTTCGGAGAACGATCTCCCGGCGGACGACGGATTGATCAAAGAGGCGTCGGATGCGATGAAGCAGGCGCAGACGCTCACGCAGCCGGATGATGCGGCGGTGAAATACATGGTTGAAAACCGCATGGATCCGACCATCCGGAATTTCTATCTGGCAGAGAGCGCGACAAACGGCGCAAATGTGTCAGCGACCGGCTTCTATGCCCAGGAGGGCGGATATCTGGCCAGAAAGGCGGATGAGCCGGATTTTGAAAAGCTGGAGAGCCAGATCGATGCCGTGGTGGAGCGCGCGGGCTATACCACGGAGGAAGCGGGAGAGGAAGCCCGCTGGATCGTGGCCAATGACCTGCCGCTGGAGGAGGAAAACCTGAACCGCGTCATGGACATCACGCGCACAGCCTTTCCCGTGGAGGTGCAGACGGCGGCGGACGCGGCGGCTTCTGCTCTGGCAGACGGCAAAGCGGCGCTTGACGGAAACCTTTCCGATCCCGTGAGCGCAAACCGCAGGGCGGCCCTTCTCATGCAGAGGGAGGAGCTTGAGGAAGCGCGGCTGTACATGTCGGCAGAGGTCAACAGACGGCTTCTGGACAAGGGAATCTCCATCGACACCCTGCCGATGGAGCAGCTGATTGAAGAATTAAAGACGGCGCGGGAGGAAATCGCCGGAGAGTGGTTTCCCGGGGTCGCGGAAGAATCCGATCAAGGCCGCGTAACGGCTGTGGAAAAATATGATCTCTTCGGGAGCACCCTCGCACAGACGGCGGTGATCCGGCATGCGCCCATCGCGTTTGTCGGCGCGGAGCAGGAGCTTCTTAAGACCGGCACACTGACAGAGCTTGCGGCACGGGCAGGGGAATTTACGGCAGACCATACGCCCAAAACCGCGGACGAAGGACGTTCCGCTGCCGCAGACGCATCGGGGGCGAAGCAGTCCCTGCGCTTTGCCGAAGCAGCGCAGACCTATGAGGCGGTGGGCACGCAGGTGCGTGCGGATCTGGGCGACAGCATCCGGAAGGCCTTCGGCAACGTGGATGACATCCTGCGGGGGCTCGATCTGGAGACCTCGGCGGACAATGAGCGGGCGGTTCGGATTCTCGGCTACAACCGGATGGAGATCACGCAGGCGTCCGTGGAGGAGATCCGGGCACAGGATGCGAAGCTGCGCGACGTGACGGAACGTCTGAAGCCGGGCGCGGTGCTCTCCATGATCCGGGATGGGGTCAATCCCCTGAAGCTGACGCTGGACGAGTTGAAGCAGGAACTGGACGAACGGGGAGAGCAGGGCGATACCCCGGCGGAAAAATATGCGAAATTTCTCTGGAAGCTGGAGAAAAACGGGGAGGTCACGGAGGAAGAGCGCACAAGCTACATCGGGATCTACCGTCTGTTTCACACCCTGAAAAAAACGGATCACGCGGCGATCGGAACCCTGTTGAATGAAGGAGCGCAGATGACCATCGGCAATCTCCTTTCGGCCACGCGCTCCGCAAAGACAGCCGCGCGCGGGATGGATGCGCGGGTGGACGACAGCTTCGGCGGGATGGACGGCAGCTACAAAACACCCTCCATCTCGGCACAGATCGAGACGGCCTTTTCCTACTACCGCGCGAAAGCGGACAGTGTCTATGAGCATCTGGACGCGGACCGGCTGGCTGAGGCAAAGCCCACGGAGGAGACGACTCTCCCTGCACTGGCCGAGGCACTGGAGGAGCAGGCACAGTCCGAAAGCGGCACGGATCGTGCCTTTGCCCGGGTACGGGCGCGTCAGATCAGGGAGCAGCTCTCTGGAGAGGCCGCGGAGCGCGCAGCACAGGAGCTTAAGGAGAACGAGCTTCCCGTGACGCCGCACATGGTGGAGGCCATGCGCGCTCTGCAGAAAAGCCGCAGAAGAACCGACAGCGTCTGGGATGCGCTGGAGAAACTGAACGGGAGAAACGGACGCGGTGAACGCATCGCGGATGAGAAGACCCTGACAGCCGCGATGGAGACCATAGAGGATGCGCTCTCGGACGGCGCGCATTTTGAGGAAGTCTACAAGGACAAGACGCAGGAGATGGCGGAGGATCTGGATCACATGATGGAGGAGACGGAGACGACCATCGACCTGCAGACCATGATTCTTGCGAAACGGCAGCTCACCGTGGCATGCGCACAGGCAGACCGCGGAAGCTTCGATATTCCCGTGGAGCTTGACGGTGAGCGGGTCAATCTTCATGTGAGCATACGGGAGAGCAGGGAGGAGGGATCCACCGTGACCGCACAGCTTCCGACCGCCGATCACGGGGTGCTGACCCTTTCTCTCGGAATGGCAAAGGGGCAGGTCACAGGCATGCTCAACACCAGCGAAAACCGCTACCCGGAGGCGGACGCTTTTGTCACAGGGGTAAGAGACCGTTTCACGGAGGCAGCGGCAACGCTCACGGAGGGCGGGATCGGCGAGATCAGCCTTCTGTTTGGCGCCCTGCCGGGGCGCGAGATGCAGGCGAAGCCGGTGGAGACCATGGACGGATCGCTCTGCTTTAGGCTGGCACGGACATTTGTTGAGGCGGCGGCACAAAGCCTGTACGCAGTATAAGAGCACCGATCGCACGGAAAAAGGAGGTCAAGATGAGAGTAAACTACAACGTATCCGCAATGATCGCGCAGAACGCCCTGGCGGGCAACGATAAGCGCGTCAACGATTCCATGGGGAGGCTCTCCAGCGGATTGAAGATTGTGAACGCCAAGGACAATCCGTCCGGACTCGCCATGTCCCGCCGGATGAACGCGCAGATCAAGAGCATGCAGAAGGCCAACGCCAGCACAAACGACGGCATCAACATCATCAAGACTGCCGACGGTGTTCTCTCCGAGATCCACGAGATGCTGCAGCGCATGAATGAACTTTCGGTCCGGGCCGCCAACGGCACCCTTCAGGATGTGGACCGGGAATACATCCAGGATGAGATATCAAACCTGAAGGATGAGATCCAGCGCATATCGGACACGACGCAGTTCAACGGCCAGAACCTTTTAGACGGCACCTTTGACAAGCGGGGTTACGTGACAAGAATGGACGGGACGACCGATCCCAAGCTCAAGGTGGCAACCTTTTCCGAGGAGATGCCCACCGGAAAGTACAGACTTGCCGGGCTGAAGGTTGATGTGATGCAGGATGTGGAGAAAAAGAACGGCGCCTATCTGGACGATGCCGTGATGCTCGATCCGTCGACGCTGGATTACTCCGCATTCAGTCTTGTGGATGAATCCACCACGCCGCCGAGAACCGTTATGGATGCCACCACCACGGACCTCACGGCCACTGTAAAGGGAGATCAGGTGACGATCAAGGACGGAAGCGGCAAATCCATCACCCTGCAGATCGACCGGAACTTTAATGAGAGTGTCCAGCTGGAGCTCACGGATATCGGACCGCTGACCATGCAGGTGGGAGCAAATGAAGGACAGGTCATCGATATCAAGATTCCGGCGATCAGCCTGAACAATCTGGGAATCCGTTTTACGGATGTCTCCAACATCACCTGGGCGCAGGAGGCCATCGCCGAGGTCAAGGGAGCGATCGATTTTGTGACGCGCCTGCGCAGCGACCTGGGTGCCTTCCAGAACCGTATGGAGCACACGGTGACCGGCCTCGATATCAACGAGGAAAACATGACGGCGGCGTATTCGCGCATCATGGACGCGGATATGGCGGAGGAGATGACGGAATATTCCACGATGCAGGTGCTCACGCAGGCCGGTATTTCCATGCTTTCGCAGGCGAACCAGCGGCCGAGCGAGCTGCTGCAGCTTCTGCAGTGATGAAAGACTTCAGATATCAAACAAGGTTTATTTGAGGAGGGAAGAGAACATGACGGAAGAACAGAAGCAGGCGTACACCAGACGCATTACACAGGCGAATAAGACCCAGCTGGTCACCATCCTCTACGAGATGACGTCGGATTATATGAAGGATGCCGCGGCGGCCGCCGCGAAAGGGGACGGCCCGGAAACGGACCGCCAGATCCAGCTTGCGCAGGGCTGCGTGGATCAGCTGATTCATGGACTGGACATGAGGATCGAGATCTCCAACAACCTCCTGCAGCTCTATCTCTACGCCAAGCAGGAGCTCATCAAGGCAGTGACCGATCACGATCCGAAGCATTTTGACAACGCGGGCATCGTGATTAACGGCCTGCATGAGACCTACCTGAAGCTGGAGCAGATGGACTCCTCCGAGCCCGTGATGGAGAACACGCAGTCCGTGGTGGCCGGCATGACCTACGGACAGAACGGGCTCAATGAGGCGCTCGCGAATCCCGACGCAAACCGCGGCTTTAAGGCGTAAGGAACAATGGATATAAAAAACTCACAGTAAAAGAGGCTGCTTTTTTGTGCATCTTGTACACCCCGGCGAAATCCGCCGGGGTTCTTTTTCGGTTTTGAGACGGTTGGTTTTGTGCAATCTGCCGAAAATCATCTCCTCCTCTTGCAAACGGTGACGGTTTCTGCTACCATCACCCACACAAAGCGCCGGGTCCGGCGCGGATATGGAGACGCAGTCAGGCGTTTTCTTATCGATTTCCCCAGAAACAGTTGATACACACAGCCTTTTGCCGGGTGTGCGGTCTGTTGTCCGCGCACGGGCAAACGGGCAGCAGACGGAAATCCGGAGGATTTCGGAAAGGAAGGATGTCATCGCCGTCCTGTTGACGCTTCTGACCGGCGCGGTTGCGACCGATCTGGCAAAGAGAAAAATCTATAACTGCTGGGTGCTGCCGGGTCTTCTGGCAGGGCTTCTCACAGCCTTTCTTTCGGGCGGAACAGCCCGCACCCGGGAGGCACTGCTCTCCATGTTTTTTGCCTTTGTGGTGTTGTTTCCCGTTTATCTCATCGGCGGGATCGGCGCAGGGGACGTCAAGCTCTTTGCCGCCTGCGCGACCTGTCTGACCCTGAGGGAGACCGCGCAGTGCATCACGATTTCGTTTCTGGTCGGGGGAGCGGCTTCGCTGATCCTGCTGCTTATGCACAGGAAGAGAGGGCGGACCATCCGGTTTGCGGTGCCGATTCTGGTGAGTGTGCTGTTTATCACAGGGGTTTGAAGGAGGGAATAAATGAAGGAAATAAACCTGGTGATCGTCGATGAGGATGCGGAATTCCTTCGGAGACTGGACGGGTGCCTCAGGGCAAGGCTCGGATTTCCCGCATCGGTCTGCGACTACACCGAAGCCGCGATGCTTGCTTCCCATCCGGGAAAGGAGGAGACGGCAGTGCTGATCCTCCCGGAACGGATGCTTGACAAGGTGTCGTTGGAAGGCTTTCCCCGGGTGGTGATTCTGGATGAGGGACTGGGTATCCGGGCTGAGGCGCCGGTCATCAGACGCATCGGCAAATACCGGCCGCTGGGGGGACTGATCGATGCGGTGACGGAGATGGTCATGGAATCCGGTATGCTCAAAACGGCCGGTACCGGTGCGGGGAACCGTGCGCGGCTCATCGGATTTTTCACGCCCGTATCCAGATGCCTGCAGACAACGGCCTCCCTCACACTGGGACAGCTCCTGGCTTCGGACAGGCGGGTATTGTGGATCGGCTGCGAGGCATTTTCCGGGCAGCCGGGGCCTGGCACCGGGGAGGGAAGCGATCTTACGGAGCTTCTCTACTATGAGGAATGTGAGCAGGACAGGACGGCGCTTCATATCGAGCGCACCAGGATCCGGATCGGCGCGCTCGACGTCATCGCGCCGCCGGCGCTGTACACGACGGTGACGGACACGGAGCCGGAAAGGTGGCGGGAGCTGTTTGTGCGGATCGCGGAGAAAACCGACTATGACTGTATCATCGCCGATCTGCGTGCCGGGATACGGGGACTGACGGAGCTGCTTGGCGTCTTTGACAGGATTGTGATGATCGGGCGGCAGGATCCCGTGTCCGCGGAGAGAACAAGGCGCCTTATGCTCTCCTGGAAGCGGATGGGAAGCGGAGATCTGCCCGGCCGCGTGCGGCAGGTGGAATTTCCCGTGTTCCGGAGGCTTCCCGCAGATCCTTCGCGCTACGGCGAGGGGGAGCTGGCGGAATGCATCAGACAGTACCTGCATGCGCAGGACTGGATCGGAGAGGAAAAAGACGCCGCTGGAAAGGAACCGGATGATCACGCATGAACAGCTCAGGGAGGAGCTTCGCGAGACGCTTCTCTCGGAGATGGATTACTCGCAGGAGATCACCGACGAGGAAATGTATGAGCGGATCGACCGCCTGATCCTTAAGGGAGTGAAGGACCTGGCCGTGTCCGTCGCGGAGCGGAAAAGGCTCAGGAATGAACTCTTTTCCTCGGTGCGCAGACTGGATGTCCTGCAGGAGCTGGTGGATGATCCGTCCGTTACGGAGATCATGGTCAACGGGACGGACAACATCTTCATCGAGCGTGAGGGCCGGCTGATGCGTGCTTCGACGACTTTTTCCTCCAGGGAAAAGCTGGAGGACGTGATCCAGCAGATCGTCGCTGCCTGCAACCGGGTGGTCAATGAATCGTCGCCGATTGTCGACGCAAGACTGAGTAACGGCTCGCGCGTCAACATTGTTCTTCATCCCATCGCCTTAAACGGCCCCATCATCACCATCCGGCGTTTCCCCGAGCATCCGATCACCATGGATCGCCTCATCTCCTTCGGATCCGTCACGCCGTACCTCGCGGAATATCTGGGCGTCCTGGTGCGCGCCGGCTACAACATCTTCATATCGGGCGGCACCGGGTCCGGGAAAACCACCTTCTTAAACGCCCTCTCGGACAGCATTCCGAAGGATGAGCGCGTCATCACCATCGAGGACAACGCGGAGCTCCAGATCCTGCATGTGCCGAATATCGTGCGGATGGAGGCCAGAAACGCAAATGTGGAGGGCTGCAGGGAAATCAGCATCCGCGATCTCATCAAATCCTCCCTCCGCATGCGGCCCGACCGGATCATCGTGGGCGAGGTGCGCGGGAGCGAGGCGATCGACATGGTGCAGGCGATGAACACGGGACACGACGGTTCCATGTCCACCGGTCATGCCAACAGCGCACGGGACATGCTGGCGCGCCTGGAGACCATGATTCTCATGGGCATGGATCTGCCGCTTCCGGCGATCCGGGGACAGCTGGCCAGCGGGATCGATATCATTGTGCACCTGGGGCGGCTGAGGGATCGGACGAGAAAGCTTTTGTCCGTCTCGGAGATCACGGGCGACGTGGATCCCGTGACGGGACGGATCGGGATGCGCACGCTCTTTGCGTTTACGGAGACCGGGACGGATGCGGATGGACGTGTGCTGGGCACTTTTGAAAAGAAGGAGGACTTAAGCAATGTGGGAAAACTGCAAGCGGCTGGTCTCAGACTGCCGGCCTGAACCGGGCGACTGGCGGATCCTCGTCGAGGGCGTCGCCGTCATCGGACTCTTTGCCTGGTTTTTCTATCACACGATGGCCGCCATGATTCTGCTCTCACCGCTTATGCTGCCGTACTATGTGCACAGAAAGAAGGAGGAGAGAAAAAAGAGGGCCCGCCGGATGGGGATCCAGTTCCGCGATGCCATCCGCGCGGTCTCCACCAGCCAGAAGGCCGGGTATTCCGTGGAGAATGCCTTCGGAGAGGCACAGAACGATATGATCCTGCTCTACGGGAAAAACAGCCTGATCGTGAAGGAGCTCACCCGGATCAAGAAGGGGCTTAAAAACAACGTCACGCTGGAAAAGCTGCTGGCTGATCTGGGGACGCGTTCCGGCAATGATGACATTGCGGAATTTGCCCAGGTCTTCGCCGTCGCCAAGCGAAGCGGCGGCAACATGACACAGATCATTGCCGACACGGTCGACCTCATCGGCGAACGGCTGTCGGTGGAAAACGAGATCGATGTGATGCTTTCCGCCAAACGGATGGAGGCGCGGATCATGGACGTGGTGCCGTTCTTTATCATTTTCTACGTGGGTCTCACCTCCCCCGGCTTCTTCGACGTGCTCTACGGACAGCCGTTGGGGATCGCGGTCATGAGCGCCTGCCTCGGCGTGTATCTTTTCGCATTTGTCCTGTCTGAAAAGATGATTTCGGTGGAGGTGTAGCGCATGCAGATGATTCCCCTGCTTTATCTGATCCCGGCGGCTCTGATTGCGCTGCTGTGGCTTATTTCCATAAAGGAGCAGCCCCCGCGGACGGGCCCTGAGGGGACGGGCGGCATCCGCGGACAGTTTCTCAAAATCGGATGGCTGCTTTATCGGACGATCCCCGTGTTCCGCAGAAAAAACCGGAGCGAAACGCTCACGGCGCAGCTGGGGGTTCTTGAACCGCGGGTGAGTGCCGATGCGGCGACAAAGCTCTACTGCGCGGACAAGATCGGCATGACACTGCTAGTGATCTTTGCCGGAAGCGTTCTGGCCGCCCTGGTTTCCTGGTCTGCCAGACAGGAGAAGCTGATTGATGAAAACAGACGGATTGCCCGTCCGGGCTATGAGGAGACGGATCTGACCAGGACCCTGGTCCTCACCGCGGCGGATGATGAGACGATGCGGGAGGAGGTTGAGCTGACGGTCACGGCGAGACAGTACACAAAAGAGGAGGCCGACGCGCTCTTTGCGGAGATGTCAAAGCAGCTTCCTGAGAGGATGCTAAACGGCAACCCCTCCCTCGACGAGGTGCGGAGCGATCTGACGCTTCCCACACAGGTGCCGGGTTATCCCTTCGAGCTCTCCTGGCGGGTCGGAGATTATGACACCGTTCATGCAGACGGACGGGTGCAGACGGAGAACATCCCTCCGGAGGGGGTGGTTGTGACGCTGACCGCGCAGGTCTCCTATCTGACGTATCACTGGGATCTGGAGTTTCCGGTCCGGTTCTGTCCTCCGCTCTACACACAGGAGGAGCGCTGGCAGCAGGGCATTCAGGCGGTTTTAAGCGAGGCGGACCGCGCGAGTGTCAACGAGGCGTATATGACCCTTCCGGGGCGGATCGGCGAGAGCGGGTATCTCTGGACGAGCAAGATAAGGGACGACGCGGGAATCCTTTTTCTGCTGATTCTTCTGGCCTCCGGGGCGATCTATGTGCTCAGGGACAAGGATCTGCAGAAGCGGACAAAGGAGAGGGAGGAGGAGCTGATCCGGGATTATCCGCAGTTCGTTTCCAAACTGACCCTTTTCATGGGCGCGGGAATGACCGTGCGCAGCGTTTTTCAGCGGCTGGCGGCGGAATATGATGTCTGCAGGAAAAAGGGCGGCGAACGCAGGTATCTGATGGAGGAGATCCGGCGCACCGTCCACGAGCTGGAGAGCGGCATGTCGGAGACGGCGGCCTACGAGCATTTTTCGCTCCGGTGCCGCACTCAGCCCTACACGAGACTGATTACGCTTCTTTCGCAGAATCTGCGGAAGGGCAACAGCGGGCTGCTTACGCTCCTTCGGGAGGAGTCGAAAAAGGCGCTCGCGGAGCGCATGGATATGGCGAGAAAGCATGGCGAGGAGGCGGGAACGAAGCTTCTTTTGCCGATGATGCTGATGCTTGCCATCGTGATGGTGATCATCATGATTCCCGCGTTTTTATCGTTTTAGCTGTTACGGCTTTGCCCCATCCCGGGAAACGGGCGGAGTTTGGATAACAAATCAGGAAAGGAAAGGAGGAGAAGGGATGAATCTGATCTTGGCAGCAGGCAGCAGAATGCTTCACCGCGCAAGGACGTTCTTTAAGGATGAGGACGGCATGGGCACGGTGGAAATCATTCTGATTATCGTGGTTTTGATCGGCCTGGTCATCGTTTTCAAGCAGCAGATCAACGGAATCGTACAGAGCGTATTCCAGACGATCAATGCCGAGAAAACCGCAGTTACAGGCTGATACGGCAAACCGGAAGCACAGGCGCTTCCCGGAAACGAATTGAGGTTGAAAAATGAGAAAAGGGGTTCTCACGGTATTTCTGTCCCTGACAATAACCATCATGCTTTCCCTGATCCTGGCGCTGCTGCAGAATGCGCGGATCGGTGCGGTCAGGATGAAGGCGGAATGTGCGGCGGATATTGCCATGCACTCGGTGCTGGCGGAGTACAACCGTGCGCTTTTTGAACAATATGATCTGCTGATGGTGGACTGCTCCTATCAGACGGCATCACCGTCCATGGCGGCCGTGGAAGAGCATCTTCGCTACTTTCTGCAGGGCAATTTCGACAGGACGACGGCAGGCAGACTTATCGGGACGAGAACCATGACAGCGGAAAGGTGTGCGGCGGCGGTGATCCCCGCATACTCATTCGCGACGGACGGAGGCAATGCGGTCCTGCGACGGCAGATCCTGGCCTACATGGAAGGGGAAGCCGTGACCAAAGCGCTTCTGGACGCAAGCGCCAATCTGGACGTCCTCTCTGCCCACGGATACGATACACACGACGTGGAGAAGGAAGCCGAGGAAAACCGAAAGCGGCTGGAAGAGATCGATATCCCGGAGCAGGAGGATGCGGATGGCGAAGAGCGTGAACCGATTCCGGACAATCCCGCGGATGCGGTGGAGTCCCAGAAGGGGATCGGCGTGGTGAGCCTCGCGGTGCCGAATCCGGAGGACATTTCCGCCAGGGCGTTTGATCCGTCCGTCTACACGTCCCACCGGGCAAAAAACAGCGGCACGGGGCTTAAGGAGGAGGTGCAGGAGGGCATGACAGAGTCCTTCCTCATCCAGCAGTACATGCTGGAGAAAACGGGCTGCTACACAAAGCCAAGGGACGATTCCTATCTGCGCTATCAGCAGGAGTATCTGATCGCCGGGAAGAACAATGACTATGACAATCTGGAGCACTGTGCGAGGATTCTGCTTTTCTGGCGGGAGGCCGCGGATCTGGCGTATCTGCGGACGGATTCGGCAAAGGTGGCGGAGGTGGAGGCGGTGGCTGCGGTGATTTCCGCGCTGCTTCTGTGTCCCGAGCTGGAGGTTCCGCTCAAGTGGTCGATGATTTTCGCCTGGTCCTTTGCGGAGGCAATTAATGACATGCGCATTCTTTATAAGGGAGGCAGGGTGCCGCTTGTCAAGACGGCGGACACCTGGCGGATCTCCTTTGCCAATCTCGCATTTTTCAGGGATCATCTGGACGGCAGCAGCAATGCCAGGGGACTGACCTACGAGGATTATCTCAGGATGCTCCTTCTTTTACAGAAGATGGAGGACAAGACGGACCGGATGTGTGATCTGATTGAGATGGATGTGCGGCAGACGCCGGGCAACGAACACTTCAGGCTGGACTGGTGTCTGGACGCTTTTGAGGCCGACATCACCGTGACGGGAAGTCCCGGCTGCACGGTCAGGATGGTGAGGACATGCGGATATGAGGAGTAGAGAAAAGGGAAGGCGGACGGGGGTGTCGCTTTTTGAAAAAATTCGAGGATACTGGAAGCCGCTCCGGGCAGATCGGGCAAAAAGGGCATCCCCGTGCGCTTTTCTTGCGGCCTCCGTAACGGTGGAGGCCTCCATTGCCCTGCCGCTCTACCTGTTTTTCTTTGCCAATATTCTGACGGCCTTCGATATTCTCCGGATGCAGTGTGATCTGACCGCGGCGCTGCACCAGACGGGCAATGCGATCGCAGCGCATGCCTTCGATCTGAAATATGCCGGGGAAATGGCGGAAGGGCTCAAGGGAAATGACGACGAAACCGGAGGCGGTACGGATGCCGGAACGGCGGTGGCGTCCCTTGTCTATGCAGAGAGCCGGGTGCGGTCCTATCTGGGAAGCGAGTATCTCTCCCGCAGCGTGGTGCAGGGCGGCTCGGGCGGCTTAAGCTTTTTGCAGTCGCAGATCATGCACCGGGCGGATGAGATCGATCTGGTGGTCTCCTATAAGGTGAAGCCCTTTTTTCCGGGGATTGCGGCATTTGCGGCGTATCCTGCCCAGGCCAGATACTTCGGTCACGCCTGGACGGGCTATGAGCCGGGAGGGGCTGGAATGGCGATGAATCCGGAGGATGATCCCATCGTCTACATCACGGAGACAGGGACGGTCTATCACAGAAATCTGAACTGTTCCCATCTCAAGCATGCCGTGCGGGCAGTCAGCGCCGAAGAGGCACTTGCAGCCGTCAACGGGAGCGGGGAGCGGTACACGCCCTGCGAAATCTGCGGAGGATTTCTTGGCGGTCACGGGGTGGTCTACATCTCGGAGGGAGGGAACCGGATTCACAGCAGCGTCAACTGTCCGGGGCTCAAGCGGACAATTTTCTACATTCACCTCTCGGAGGTGGGCGGCCGGCCTCCGTGCAGCAAATGCGGGTGGTGAGAAAAAGGAGGAGAATTCATGTGGAACCATTATCCGGGGCTGCTGCTTCTTACGGCAGCCTCCATACGGGATATAAGAAAACGGGAGATCGCCCGCTGGATGCTTCCGGCCGCAGGCTTGCTGTCTCTTGGCAGCGTCCTTAAAACCGCCGTTCTGGCCGCGCAGGAAATTGCCGCGCCGGAGACGGATGCGGCGGCGTGCGTCATGTCGGTCCTGTGTGCCCTGCTTCCGGGGGCGGCGCTTCTGGGGCTTGCCTTTCTGTCCAGAGAGAGCATCGGCTACGGGGACGGGCTGCTTGCCCTATGCATCGGCCCTCTCTTCGGATGGGAGCACATGGCAGGTGCGATCTGTCTGGCTTTTTTCCTCAGCGCGATGGTATCTGTGGCGCTTCTGGCAGCAAAGCGCGCAGACAGGAGCACACAGCTGCCGTTTGTGCCGTTTCTTACGGCGGCGATGGGGGTGATGTGCGTTGTGCTGCGATAGAGGAAACAGAGGAAACAAAGGAAATAGAGCCAAAAGGGCGGGAGACCGGTTTCGGAAAGCCTATTTTACGCTGGAGATATCCATGATCTTTCCGGTGGTGCTGGTTGTCATGGTGCTCATCCTTCACCTTGCCTTCTACCTGTACGGGCGGTGCATTCTGTCGCAGGACGTCTACCTGCTGGCCTTCAGGGCGAGCACCGTAAACGAAAAGGCGATCGGAACCGACCGGGCTTCCTATGTGCGCGGCATCGCGGATGCGCAGTTCGGACGCAAGTATTTCGGAAACCGGACGCCCTCCCTCACGGTGGAGATCTCCGGGAAAAAGGTGCGCCTTAAGGCAGAGACAGAGGCGTCGCACAGGACGCTTGGGCGGGATCCCATGATGCCGCAGGGGTCCTGGACACATGGGGCCGGTGCGAGCGCGGAGATTCTCGATCCGGCGGCCAGAATCCGAAAAATCGACCGCATCAGCGACCTGGTGCGGATGGGCATGGAGGCGAAAGGGGGAAACAATGGAGATTAGATTTGACCGGGATCTGAGGCACAACTATATGGTGCTGTGCGGACTGGAGGCGGAGACGGATTACAGACTGCGGATGCTGTCGGAAAACGTCCCCGCAGGGCTTCTTCGCTGCAGCCTCCGCAACATCAATGCACAGATCTACCTGTATTACGAGATCGACTCCAGACAGCCGATGCGCAACCGCTATGCGGACGGGAGACTGTCCGCGGCGGATCTCAAACGCCTGCTTCGTGCGGTGCTTGCCCTGGGCGGGACGCTGGAGGACTATCTGCTGGATATCGAGCACGTGCTGTTTTCCGTTGATTGCATCTACGTGGACATCCGGACGGGCGATTTTTTCTTTGCCTATTGTCCGTACAGCGGCGAGGATTTGGGAGAACAGGGGAAAAGGGCTGATTTTGCCTCGTTTACGGAGGATCTCCTCCCCTTCTTGAACCCGTCGGATGAGGAGGCGGCGCGCATCGCCTACACCCTGTGCGGGGAGGCCGGCAACGGGGGGATGTTAATCCGGGATATGATCGAGGCGGCGCTTCGGGAGGGAAACGCTGAAACCGCCGAAGCGCTCCGCGGGGAGACGGGAACCGCAGGAGCGGAGGTTCCGCCATGGCAGTCCGGTGAACCGGTGCGCAGGGATGAATCCGGACAGTCGGAAATACGCGCTGGTTTGAGCTGCGCTGAACCGGGAGTCAACGGGTCCTGTGCATCCACCGGATTTCACCCGGACACAATCGCGGGGAGGTCACGTAGCAGTGTCCGCACGGATGGCGATATCGATCGGGTGTCATTTTCAGAGGGGACGGAGGGTACCTGCGATTCCGGGAAGAGCACGCCCGCCGGTGGGTCTGTAAGGGAAATCGGACGGTTTCTGCCGGTCGTGCTGTTTGCTGCCGTCTTCGCCGCAAATCTGGTGATCCGCAGCCGCTTCTACTTAAGTCCCGAAGAAAAGCTTCTTTCCCTGGGGGTGGCCGTGGTGAGTCTGGTCATGGCGGCCGGATCGCTTTT
>JAIKYU010000119.1 GCA_024682835.1 Lachnospiraceae bacterium
AGGAACTGTTCCTCTGGTAGCCTTCCTTATTTGACTTCTGCCCGAATCTGTGCTAGAATGCATTGCTGTCTGATGACGGGCCGGTGTGTCGGAATTGGCAGACGAGGCAGACTCAAAATCTGTTGATGGCAACATCGTGCGGGTTCAAGTCCCGCCACCGGCATTCCCGTCCTCTTTCCCTGCATTCCCTTGATTGCGTTTTTCCAATTGTCTTTTAAAATGCTCCGACATCATAAAAGGATTGAAAGAACGTTTCATTTCTGTTATAATACGAAAATTATTTATCCTGAAATGATCAGTGATTAACTCACCCCGCCTGCGGCGGGAGGTGACAGACGGAGGAAGTATGGCGCAGCTTTGGGGCGGCAGATTCGAAGGAGAGACCGATCGGCTCGCGTGGGCGTTCAACGCATCCATCGGCTTTGACCAGAGACTGTTTAAGGAGGACATTGAGGGCAGTATCGCACACGCGAAAATGCTCCAGAAGCAGGGAATCCTCACGGATGAGGAGGCGGGCAAGATCGTGCGCGGTCTTACCTCCATCTATGCGGACGTGTATACGGGAGGCCTTGTGGTCACGGATCAGTATGAGGACGTGCACAGCTTTGTCGAGGCCAATCTGATCGAGCGGATCGGTGATGCAGGTAAAAAGCTCCATACCGGCCGTTCCCGAAATGATCAGGTCGCAGTGGATATGCGGCTGTATACCCGCAACAGGATCGTCGATATCGAGCACAGGCTCCGTGCGCTGCGCGTGGTGCTGCTTGATCTGATGAGGGCGCATGTCGATACCATCATGCCGGGCTTCACCCACCTGCAGAAGGCGCAGCCGGTGACGCTTTCACATCACCTGGGGGCATATTTTGAAATGTTTACCAGAGATTCCGGAAGACTGAAGGATCTCTGCAACCGGATGAACGTCTGTCCACTGGGGGCCGGCGCACTGGCGGGAACCACCTATCCGCTGGATCGGGATTTTACCGCGACGCTGCTAGGGTTCGACGGTCCGACGCGAAACAGCATGGATTCGGTTTCGGATCGGGATTATCTGATTGAGTTTCTGTCGGCGCTTTCGATCATCATGATGCATCTCTCCCGTTTTTCGGAGGAGGTCATCCTCTGGAATTCCAACGAGTACGGATTTGTGGAGATATCGGATGCCTACTCGACGGGCTCCAGCATCATGCCGCAGAAGAAAAACCCTGATATCGCAGAGCTCGTTCGGGGCAAGACCGGACGTGTCTACGGCGATCTGATGCAGCTGCTTGTGACGATGAAGGGGATCCCGCTGGCTTACAATAAGGACATGCAGGAGGATAAGGAGGGAGCGTTTGACGCCATGGACACGGCGGAACACTGCCTGACCCTGTTTACGGAGATGATCCGCACCATGACATTCAAAAAAGAGGTCATGGAGCGGAGTGCCGCGAGAGGCTTTACCAACGCGACGGATGCGGCGGATTATCTGGTCGGAAAAGGGGTTCCGTTCCGGGATGCCCACGGGATCATCGGACGGCTGGTCCTTTCCTGCATTGAAAAGAACTGCGCCATTGATGATATGACACTCGATGAGCTGAAGCGTTTTTCTGATTGCTTTGAGGAGGATGTTTTCGACGCGGTTTCCATGAAAACCTGCGTGGAAAGGCGCCTCACAACCGGCGCACCGGGCAGGGAGGCCATGCTTGCGGAGATTGCCGCTTCCGAGGAGAGTCTTCGGGAGGATTGGACGGAAAGATTTGATCAGGATTCAGACACCAGGAGAGGAGGAGAGAATGATGAGTGAGAAGCTTCGTGTCGGAATTTTGGGTGCAACCGGAATGGTCGGTCAGCGGTTTATTACCATTCTGGCGGATCATCCGTGGTTTGAGGTCGTGACCGTGGCGGCCAGTCCGCGTTCTGCGGGAAAGACCTATGCGGAAGCGGTGGAGGGTCGCTGGAAAATGGAAACACCGATTCCGGATTCGGTAAAATCCCTGAAGATTGTCGGCGTGGATGAGATCGAACGGATTGCCGGCGAGGTGGATTTTGTGTTTTCGGCTCTTGCGATGAGCAAGGAGGAGATACGGGATCTGGAGGAGCGTTACGCCCGGGCGGAGGTACCGGTGGTTTCCAACAACAGCGCGCACCGTTGGACCCCGGATGTGCCGATGATTATTCCGGAGATCAATCCGGAGCACGCGGATATCATCGAATACCAGAGGAAACGGCTTGGTACGACACGCGGCTTCATCGCGGTGAAACCGAACTGCTCCATTCAAAGCTACACGCCGGTTCTGGCTGCATGGAAGAAATGGGAGCCGTTTGAAGTACTGGCGACGACCTATCAGGCGATCTCCGGCGCAGGCAAAAATTTTGAAGAATGGCCGGAAATGGTTGGCAATGTGATCCCGTTTATTTCCGGTGAGGAGGAAAAGAGTGAAAAGGAGCCGCTTAGAATCTTCGGCCATATCGAAAACGGGGAGATTATTCCGGCCGATGATATCGTGATCACGAGTCAGTGCATCCGCATTCCGGTGCTGTACGGCCATACTGCGGCGACCTTCGTGAAACTGAAGAAGAAGGCAACGAAGGAGGAACTGATCGAGGCGCTGAAGAACTTTTCCGGTGATCCGCAGAGATTGGAGCTTCCGGGCGCTCCCAAACAGTTTATTCAGTTTTTTGAGGAGGATAACCGTCCGCAGGTGGCACTTGATGTCAATTATGAGCGCGGAATGGGTGTGAGCATCGGACGGCTCCGAGAGGATACGCTTTTTGACTGGAAATTCGTCGGTCTCTCCCATAACACGATGCGCGGAGCAGCCGGCGGAGCGGTGCTTTGCGCCGAGCTTCTGAAGGCCAAAGGCTATATCGGGAAGAAATAACGCCGGACATGCTGGATGAGGCGAATGCGCAGACGCTTGCGGTATTGAGACGATATGCAGATGGCGACAGCAACGCTGCCGTCATCTGCTATGGCAGTTCCTATATTGAGCGCACATCTCTGATCAGGGCTTTTTTGCGCGGCCGAACCGTATTCACGTACACGGCCTGTTGCGTGAGCGACCGGGAACAGCGTCGGAGACTGGCTGCGGAACTGGGAGCCAGGGGGGGCTCCCTTCCGGAGGATCCGGACTATCTGTCCATTTTTGAGAGAATATCGGCAAGTCTTTCCGGTGACGGCAGATTGGTTGTTCTGCTGGATCATTTTGAGCATTTCTTCTATGAACGAAACAGTTTCCTGAAAGCATTGTTTTCATGGCTGGACAATCCCGCCTGCGCTGGCAGGATTTTTGTCCTTCTTCTTTCCGATGCGGAGGTCTGGGTGGAGAATGCCTTTGTCTCCCGCGCCGGCGCGGAGGCATCGAAGATTTCCGGATTTGTCAAGCTCCGGGAGAGCCGTTTCCTGACACTCAGGAAATCCTTTCCAACGCTTTCCATGCGCGATGCCGTCTGCCTCTATTCCGTGTTCGGCGGGGAGACGGTTCTGTGGGAGTCCTATCGTCCGGAACGCTCTTTTCGGGAGAATATCTGCACCCTTTTTCTGGAGCAGGAACATCCGTTTTTCAGAAATCTGCCGATGGAACGATTGAAGGAGCTGGTGCGTGAACCGGCAATCTATGCGACCATTCTTGCCAATCTGGCATCCGGCAATGAAAAGCTCAATGATCTTTTTCACGCGACACGGATTCCGAGAGCCAAGCTATCGGTGTATATGAAGACGCTGATGGCACCGGGCTATGTGGAAAAGGTTTTTTCATACGGTACGGAAGGGACTGCCCGGACAAAAAAGGGCGTCTATCGCATCAGCAATGCCTTTTTCCGTTTTTTCTACACCTGCATTTATCCCCATGAAAGCGCGCTCTGGGGGATGGCGGCCGATAAAGCCTATGATCTGTATCTGGTTCCCACGCTGTCGTCACCCGCAAATGTTGCTTTTCGAAGGATCTGCACGGAGTATATCGAGCGCCTGAACGAGCAGGAGAGGCTTCCCTTTGCAATTGAAGATATGGGGGAGTGGAACGGAAAGGCCGGGATCATTGATATGGTTGCGGAGAGCGGGACCGGAGAGGCACTGATCGGTATGTGCGCCTATGACCGGGTGCTGACGGAGGAGGATTATCATTTTCTCATGCAATATGCGGGACAGGCAGGGTTTCATGCGGACTACTGTTATCTTTTTTCGGGAGCGGGCTTTGGGGCGGAGCTTGCCGCTGCCGCAAAACATGTCAGCGGTCTCAGGCTGATCGGACTGGAAGAACTGGCACATGGCTAAAAAACTGTTTATTGCTGAAAAACCGAGTGTGGCAAGGCAGTTCGCCGGTGCGCTTGGCTACCGGATGAGCAACCGGGACGGCTTTATGGAGAGCGAGGAGGCCGTGATCACCTGGTGCGTCGGGCATCTGGTTTCCATGAGCTACCCGGAGGCCTACGACGAGAAATATAAACGCTGGTCCCTTGCAACCATCCCCTTCATTCCGACGGAGTGGAAATATGAGGTGATTCCCGCCGTATCCAGGCAGTTTGCCATTGTGGCAGGGCTTCTGAACAGGCCGGATGTGGACACGATCTACATCTGTACGGACTCCGGACGGGAGGGGGAGTATATCTATCGTCTGGTGGATGCGCAGGCACACGTGACGGGAAAGGAAAAGAAACGCGTATGGATCGACTCCCAGACGGATGAGGAAATCCTGAGGGGCATCCGCGAGGCAAAGGACGACTCGGCCTACGACGGACTTGGTGCGGCAGCCTATCTGCGCGCCAAGGAGGATTATCTCATGGGGATCAATTTTTCCCGTGCCCTCACACTGAAATATGGTCCCGTGATCCAGCAGTGCCTCGGCGCTGAAAAACGCTGTGTCATCGCGGTTGGCCGGGTCATGACCTGCGTGCTGGGCATCGTTGTAGAACGGGAGAGAGAGATCCGCTCCTTTGTCCCCACGCCCTTTTACCGGATCGAGGCGGATGCTGCGGCACCGGGCGTGTCCTTTAAAACCCGCTGGGTTGTCAATGAGCGCAGCCCGTATCATCAGTCGCCTGCGCTGTATAAGGAAAACGGTTTTCTGAAAAAAGAGGACGCGCAGAAACTGATCGATGCGGTCTTTTTAAACGGGAATGGTCAGCCCGCAACAGCGGATGCGGTCATCGAAAAGCTGGAGCGCAAGACGGAGAAGAAAAATGCGCCGCTTCTTTACAACCTGGCAGAGCTCCAGAACGACTGTTCAAGACTGTTTAAGCTGAGCCCGGATGAGACGTTGACGATTGCGCAGGAACTGTACGAAAAGAAGCTGACCACCTACCCCAGAACGGACGCCCGCGTGCTTTCCACCGCCATTGCGAAGGAGATTAAAAAGAACATTGACGGACTGACGGGGGTGCCGGCTGTTTCCGTTTACGCGAAGGCGATTCTGCAGCATGAATCCTACAAAGGGATCGAAAAAACGCGCTACGTTAATGACAAGGCGATCACGGATCACTATGCGATCATACCGACCGGACAGGGGCTGGGCGCACTGAAGAACCTGAATCCGATGACCGCAAAGGTCTATGAGCTGATCTGCAGGCGATTTCTTGCCGTGTTTTACCCGCAGGCCATCTGGCAGAAGACGGCTCTTATTCTGGGAGTAACGACGGGAAGCGGGACAGAAACCTTCCGTGCTTCCTTCAAGGCGCTTCAGTCCAAGGGCTATCTGCATGTGCTGGATACGGGAAAGCGAAAAAATAAGGACGACGGACAGGAAAAAAAGACGGGCGAGGAAGCGGAGACATCCGGGGATGGCTCTGAAAATGACAGACAGAATAAGGATGAGGAGGAGGTTACACTAACCGGCGAGGAAATGCTTGAGGCTTTATCAAAGCTGAAGAAAGGAAGCCATATGACGCTCGCGGATCCGCAGGTGAAAGAAGGAGAGACCTCGCCGCCCAAACGCTACAGCTCCGGCACGATGATTCTGACCATGGAGAATGCCGGACAGTTTATTGAGGATGAGGAGCTGCGTGCCCAGATTCGGGGCAGCGGGATCGGGACGAGTGCCACTCGTGCGGGCATTCTGGAAAAGCTGTTCAAAAACCGGTATCTGTCCCTGAACAAAAAGACACAGATTATCACGCCCACGCTGCTTGGAGAAATGATTTACGATACCATCGCCTGCTCCATGAAGCCCATGCTCAATCCGGCGCTGACGGCAAGCTGGGAAAAGGGATTGACGATGGTCGCGGCCGGCGAACTGGGGGAAGAGGAGTACATGCAGAAACTGGACGGTTTCGTGCGCAGGCGGACGGACAGCGCCAAAGAGGCAGATTACTCCGCCCTGCTTCGGCAGCAGTTTCATGCGATAGCCGGATTGTATCCGGCGTGGAAGGACAGCGGCGGCACCCATTACCATAAAAGCGGCAGGGCCGGATCCGGGCGGAAAAAGGGAGACGGTTCATCAGGAACGGGAAACAGAAAGACTGGACATAAACGAAATAACGCAAACGGAGGAACGAAAAATGGTTAATGACTATTCCATTGAAAAACTCTATGATCTAAACGAAACCATCGCTGCGGATTACCTGCGCGGCTTTACCTATCCCTGGGAGGCGCTTGGTGGGATTGCCCGCTTTCTGGAAGAACTGGGAGCGAGTCTTCCAGCAGACCGGTATGAGAAGCGCGGGGAGAATATCTGGGTCGCCCGCTCAGCAAAGATTCATCCCGCAGCCAACATCACAGGATCCTGCATTATCGATGAGGAGGCGGAGCTGCGTCCCGGCGCTTTCATCCGCGGAGCGGTCATTGTCGGAAAAAACGCCACGGTCGGCAATTCCTGCGAGTGTAAGAATTCCATTCTGTTTAACCGCGCGGAGGTGCCGCATTTTAACTATATCGGTGATTCCATTCTCGGCTTTCGGGCGCATATGGGAGCCGGAGCCATCACCTCGAATATCAAGAGCGACAGGAAAAACGTGGTGCTGCGGGACGGAGATGAAGTGGTGGAAACGGGTCTGCGCAAGATGGGCGCCATGCTGGGGGATCACGTGGAGGTCGGCTGTAATTCGGTATTGAATCCCGGTACAGTGATCGGGCGGAATTCCCGCGTTTATCCGCTTTCTTCCGTGCGCGGATTCGTGCCGGCGTCACACATTTTCAAAGCGCCGGGCAAACTCTCCGCCATCCATTCATGACATCAAACCGTCCATTGATGACATCGGCCTTATTTCCGACACTCTGTTTGCCGAGATAGTTATCGTAGAGGCGGTGCGAAGGAGCGCACAAGTCCAGGTGACCAGAAAGGTTCCAGGGAGGAACCGGTCAACCCGGGTTTGTGCGCTTTTTCGTTGTGAAAGGGGGTAGGCAAATGATAATTACAGGCAGTTCCATTCGGATGGCGGCGAAGACGAGCTACACGGTCTACGGTTCGGACGGGAGAGTGACAGAGAAGACAACGGAGGGGGCTTCCTTTGAGGAACAGCTGCAGCAGGGCCTTGGCGATTCGGAAAACCTGTTTGCCGGTTATGACAGACAGGGAAATCTTCTGTCCGGTGGAAATGGAGGGGTCGGCGGGATCCGGCAGTCGATGCTTCCGGCCTTCAGCGCGGAGACCGGATTGCGCAACTCCCTGCTGCGCATGATTTTCGGCGGATTCCTTCAGGCAGGGATGTCCTACGGCGGGCTTTCTGCAACGGGCGCGTCTGCGACAGGCGGCTCTGCCGCATTCACGCAGATCCGGCAGGCGGAAGCGGAGGAACTCTCCTTCCGGGCAGCAGGCCGGGCGATGACGGAGGATGGGAGGAGCCTCTCGTTTGACATCAATCTGAATCTTTCCAGAACCTTTGTTGAAATGACGCAGCTGTCCGTGCCCTCGCTGGCGGGTGTGCTCATGGATCCGCTGGTGGTAAATGTGGGAACGGCCATCGCCCACGTCTCCGATCAGTTCTTCCGTTTTGATCTCGATGCGGACGGTATGGAGGAGGATGTGGCGATGATCGAGAGCGGGAGCGGTTTCCTGGCGCTTGACAAGAATGAGGACGGCATTATCAATGACGGTTCGGAACTCTTCGGGGCTGTTTCCGGTGACGGCTTCGGTGACCTCAGACAGTATGATGACGACGGAAACGGGTGGATTGACGAGAATGACGCGATCTTCTCGAAGCTCCGTGTCTGGTATCGAAACGGGGACGGAACAGACGAACTGGTGGATCTGCGTGAGGCGGACATCGGCGCAATCTATCTGGGAGAGCAGGCGACGGAATTCCATCTGACCGGATCGGGAAACCGGCAAAACGGGATGATGCGTTCGACGGGGATGTTTTTCCGTGAGAGCGGAGGGGTCGGAACGATTCAGCATATCGATCTGATGACGCGATCAAAGGAGAGCAGGGAGATCGGCGGCGAGAATTTTGTGTCCGGATACGGAACTGTCCGCAAACCGGTGTCCGATGTGCTGGTGGTGCCGGGCAGGATCGTTGACAGGAAAACGCGTCAGGAGACGGACGATACGGAGGAAAAGGATTCTATGAGCGAAGCGGAGCGCCGCACGAAGCAGGCGGAGGAAAGGGAACGCCTCAAAGAGGACGCAAAGCGAAGAAAAGAGGAGAAAAAACGCAGGAATGAGGAGCTGATAAAGAAGGCACAGGAGCGGCGGGAGGAAGAGGAGGAACGCGTGGAAGAACTCTTTGCCGACAGAAAACAGCGGCGGGAGGATGCAATGGAATACATGGAAAAGCGAAGAGAAGATTACGAAAAATCGTTAACAGCATGATCGCCGGTTTCTTTTGCAAATGCCCCCTATATGTGGTATAATACGAATCGTTGGTTTGGTTCGCGGAATCGTGTCCGCTGCGGATAACGGCACCGGGCACGGGCGTGTTTTGTTGGACGGGGGAGAGAGATGGCAGAACAGGTTACCTCATACAAGTGTCCGGCCTGTGAAGGACCGCTTCGTTTTGACGGAAAGACACAGAAGTTAAAATGTGATTACTGCGACGGCCTGTATACCGTGGAAGAGGTTGAAAAGCTTATGGCTGAAAAGACAGCCAAGGCGGAAGCCGCACGGGAAAAGGAAGATGCCCGTATCGATGCGGCCAATTCGGAAGCTGCTTCATACGGCGGGGAGATGGAAACCAACACCTACGTCTGCACCTCCTGCGGCGCTGCCCTGGACACGGATGCGACGACAGCGGTGACAACCTGTCCTTACTGCGGAAATCCGACTGCGATTGCCGGACAGATGTCCAAGGCGGTCAAGCCGGATTTTTGTATTCCGTTCCGTTTTGAAAAGAAGGATGCCATTGAGGCGCTCAAAAAATACTATCATGGCAAGCATCTTCTGCCCAAATCCTTCACCGAGGAGAATCATCTGGAGGAGATCCAGGGGGTGTATGTGCCGTTCTGGATGTATTCCGGAATCGCACATGCCAATATGAAGTTTGAGGGAGCGGACAGCGAATCCTACCGCAAGAGCGGCAGAGAAGTGAATGCCATCAAGACGACCGATAAGCTGGGCTGGTCCGGGACGCAGGCCACGGTTTCCTCCGCTGATCTCGGTGAGCAGTTTGAGGTTACCGAGACCAAGATCTACGACGTGACCCGCAAGGGTGATGTCCGTTTTACGCGTGTGCCTGCGGATGCTTCCACCAAAATGCCGGACGATCTGATGGATTCGATCGAGCCGTTTGATTATAAGGATCTGAAGCCTTTTTCCATGGCCTATATGCCCGGTTTCCTCGCCAATCGTTATGATGTGGAAAAGGAGGAGTCAAAGCCGCGTGTCACGGAGCGCGCCGAGCATTCGGCAGCGGATGAGATGCGCGCCAGTGTGAAGCATGAACAGGTGACGGAAAAGAACCGCGACATCAGCGTCGATATTGAGAAGACGGAATATGCGGTCTTTCCTGTATGGCTCCTGGCGACAAAGTGGAACGGTCAGAATTTTCTCTTTGCCATGAACGGACAGACGGGCAAGATTGTCGGTAATCTGCCGATTGACACGGGAAAAGCTGTAAAATATTTTCTGCTTCTGACGGCGGGGCTCGGCGTGATTTTCGGACTGCTGTCCAGCTTCATGATGGGATAGGAATGGTGTTCAACTGGCATTGATATAGGGGGAACAGCGATGGACGGAATTATTGTTGGCGTGATTATTGCCGCGATTGTGGCAGGTATTGTGGTGGCAATCATGGTCGGCCAGATGAAGCCTGTGGCGCGCAAGCACGAAGCGGCGCAGTACATCGGCGAAGGCGATGTGAAGATCTCGGTGCAGGAGGACACCTATCTCCGCACGGAGCTCAGGCGTCGGAAGCTGGAGAATAAGCAGTCCGGCGGAAAGGAAGCCTGAAATGGAAGTCGGAGAGGTTGTTCAGGAACTGCTCAATTCCGACAAAACCGCGATTGCGATCAATCCCGGATTCGGACCGGAAGGTTTTTTCAACATCAACAGATCGGTCGTGGTTTCCTGGGGGATTATGGCCTTTCTGATGATCCTTACGCTCATCATGACGGCTGGGATGCGTGTCGACCATATCTCCAAACGCCAGCTCATCATTGAAACGGCAGTCGTCAAACTCAAGAATCTGATCGGCGACGGTCTCGGACCGGAGGCAAAGGAGTACACGCTCTGGATCACGACACTGCTCATTTACCTCGGCTTTTCCAATCTGGTGGGGCTTCTGGGGATCACACCCCCGACCATGGATCTGTCCGTCACCCTGTCGCTTGCGCTGATGAGCATCATTCTGGTACAGATCGTCTCCATTCGCAAGCACGGCGGAATCGGATGGTTGAAATCCTTCACGAAACCGATCGCCGTCAATCTTCCAATGAACATCCTGGAACTCGGGATCAAACCGCTGTCTCTCTGCATGCGTCTTTTCGGTAATATTCTGGCAGCGACGGTGATTATGGATATGCTCAAAGCCGTGGTTCCGGTTTTTCTGCCGGCGGTTTTCTGTCTGTATTTTGATTTCTTTGACGGTCTTTTGCAGGCCTACGTTTTCGTGTTTCTGACTTCCCTGTACATCAAGGAAGCGGTGGAATAGACGGATTTTACCAATCAATTGTATTTTGAAAGGAGCAGGATTATGGATCTGACAGCACTCGGCGCAGGAATCGCAGCGGTCACGGGAATCGGAGCGGGCATCGGCATCGGTATTGCCACGGGCAAGGCAGTGGAAGCGGTGGCGAGACAGCCGGAAGCAAACGGAAAGATTATGACGCTGCTTCTGCTGGGCGGTGCTCTTGCAGAGGCGACGGCTATTTACGGACTGCTTGTTGCCATCATCGTCATATTTGTGAAGTAAACAGCGGAGGGAAAAGCTGTGCTGAGTGTAAATATGAGTGTCGTATACACCGTCATCAATCTGCTGATTCTGTATGTCTTTTTCCGCAAGTTCCTGTTCGGACGTGTGGAAAAGATTCTGGAGGAACGCAGGGAGCAGATTGAGGGGGTCAACGAACGCCTCGATGAGGAGTTGAATAAAGCCGCGGAGGAGCGGAAACGCTTCGAGGCGGAGACAAAGCAGCTGGAGGAAACAAAGGAATCAACCCTGGCGGAGTGGAGGGGAAGAGGCTTTGAGGAATACAACCGCATCATCGAGGAGGCGAAGGTTGAGGCCGGCCGCGTGATCGCGGATGCACGAAAGGAAGCGGAGACGGAAACGGCGATTTCCCGGGAAAAGAATCAGGAGGCGATCAAGGATATGGTGATTGATGCCGCTTCCTACATTTCCGGCAAGAGTGCGGATGGCGCCTCAGAGAGCGCGCTGTATGATGCCTTTATCCGTGAATTGAACGCCTCGGAGGAAGCTTCATGAGCGTGACCGGCAGAACGTCAAAAAAAGAGACGGTAAACCGCCCTGAAAAGGCGGTGCTGCGTTATGCCAAGGAGAGTCCGTCCCCGTCACAGCTCGAGAAAATCCGTTCCTCGCTGTGCAGACAGTTTGACATCGATAATCTGACGATTGAGCTGGAAGAGGATCCTTCTCTGGTCTCCGGCTTCGTCATCCGGTTCGGTAGTCATGAATATGATTTCAGCGAGACAGGGCGTGAAGAGCAGCTGCGTGAGCATATCGCGTCGATCAAGGCTTCTTCGTCGGAAGAGCTGATCACCGCGTTGAAGGGCAGCATAGCCGATTTTTCCCTGCACGCAAGGTCGCGTGAGATCGGCGTCGTCACCTGGGTCGGCGACGGAATTGCGATTGTAAAGGGCGTGGAGGAGGCCTTTTATGGCGAGATCCTCGTTTTTGAGGACGGCACGCGGGGAATGGTGCAGGATCTCAGAGAGTCTGAAATCGGCTGCATCCTGTTCGGCAACGAACAGGGCATCTGTGCCGGAGCCAAGGCGGTACGGACGGGAAAGCAGGCCGGGATTCCTGTGGGCAAGCAGTTCCTCGGCAGGGTTGTCAATTCACTCGGTGATCCGATTGACGAACAGGGCATGATCGAGGCGGAGGGATATCTGCCTGTAGAGCAGAGGGCTCCCGGGATTATTGACCGTCGCTCCGTGTGCGAACCGCTTGAGACTGGGATACTTTCTATCGACACGATGTTCCCGATCGGCAGAGGGCAGCGTGAGCTGATCATTGGCGACAGGCAGACCGGCAAGACCTCCATTGCGACGGACACGATTATCAATCAGAAGGGCAAGGATGTGATCTGCATCTATGTGGCGATCGGACAGAAGGTTTCCACAGTTGCCCGTCTTGCACATATGTTTCACGAAGCAGATGCGATGGAATACACGATTATCGTGAGCTCCACCGCATCGGATCCCGCCCCGTTGCAGTATATCGCACCGTATGCAGGCTGCGCGCTGGCAGAGTTCTTCATGCGTCAGGGCAGAGATGTGCTGATTGTGTATGATGATCTTTCCAAGCACGCGGTTGCGTATCGTTCCATGAGTCTGCTTCTGGAGCGGCCCCCCGGGCGTGAAGCGTATCCGGGGGATGTCTTCTACCTGCATTCCCGCCTGTTGGAACGGGCGGCCAAGCTTTCCGACGCCAACGGAGGAGGCTCCATCACGGCTCTTCCGATCATTGAGACGCAGGCGGGGGATGTGTCGGCATATATCCCTACCAACGTGATATCGATCACGGACGGTCAGATCTTTCTGGAGAGTGATCTGTTCTTTGAGGGCATGCGCCCTGCAGTCAATGTCGGTCTGTCGGTGTCACGTGTAGGAAGCGCTGCGCAGACCAGGGCAATGAAAAAGGCAGCGGGTTCGATTCGAATCGATCTGGCGCAGTATCGCGAGATGGCTGTGTTTACCCAGTTCAGTTCGGATCTGGATGAGACGACGAAAAAACAGTTGGCGCACGGCCAGGCATTGATGGAACTGCTCAAGCAGCCGCTGTACCATCCGCTTTCCCAGGCGGAACAGGTGATCACGCTGGTATGTGCCAACAACGGCTACTTTGACGAGTATCCCGCAAGCCAGGTCAAAAAGGAGCAAAACCGTCTGCTGCAGGTCATGCACGAGAAAAAGCAGGACATTGTGCTGCAGATCCAGGGCGGTGCAAAGCTTGACGAGGTGCTGTCACATCAGATTCTGGAGGCAGCGGGGGAAATCAAGAAGGAGCGCGATGGCGAATCTTAAGGAGATCAAGGAGCGCATCGGGAGCGTTCAGGAGACACGCAAAATCACCAATGCGATGTATATGATCTCCTCAAATAAGCTCAGACAGGCAAGAAAGATGCTGGCTGAGACGGAGCCGTATTTCTATGCGACACGCCGTGAGCTGAAACGTCTGATGCACCATATCCCGGCGGATACGGAAAATGTGTACCTGAACACCTACGCGGAAATCGCCCCGGAGGATCGGAGAAAGGGATATATTGTCGTATCCGATGACAAGGGACTCGCGGGTGCGTACAATCACAACGTGCTGGCCTTTGCGGAATCCAAGATTCCGGAGCCTGGCACGGAGTTTTTCTACGTTGTCGGGGAGGTGGGCAGACAGTATTTTCGCAATCGGGGGATCGAGATCGACGGCGATTTCCAGTATGCCGCGCAGAAGCCGACCATCCCGCTGGCCCGCAGCATCGCTTCGCGTCTGCTGGTGCATTTTGAGGCGAGGGAGCTGGAAGAGGTCTATATCATCTACACGGCAATGAAGGGAGCTATGTCCTCGGAGGTTCAGATCGACAGACTTCTTCCTCTGGCGGAATCCGTCGAGAGGGAGGAGATGGATATCCCGGAGGATGTGAGGGAGGAGAGCCTGATCATGGATCCTTCCCCTTCCGCCGTTCTGGATAACATCGTGCCGCCCTGTGTCAGCGGTTTGATTTACGGGGCTCTTGTGGAGAGCTTCTGCAGCGCGCAGAATTCCCGTATGCTGGCCATGGACGCCGCCAACAAGAATGCGGCGGAGCTTGTGAAGGATCTCCAGCGCAAATACAACCGCACCAGGCAGTCAGAGATCACGCAGCAGATCACCGAGGTTGTGAGCGGTGCCAATAAGAAGAGAGGGAAGATATCTTGAGTACAGGAAAGATCATCCGGGTTATGGGACCCGTGGTGGATGTGCGGTTTGATACGGAATCGGGGGAGGCATTGCCGCGGATCGGTGATGCGCTTCGGATTGACAGTGACAGCAGGCACGATGTGATGGAGGTCATGCAGCACATCGGGAACGGTGTGGTACGCACGGTTATGCTTACTGCAAGCGAGGGGCTTTCCCGTGGCATGGAGGTCGAATCAACCGGCGGCCCCATCATGGTTCCGGTGGGAGAACAGACGCTTGGCCGTCTGCTGAACGTGACGGGAGATGTGATTGATGGCGGCACGCCCATTACGGCGGCGGAGCGTTGGCCGATTCACCGAAAGCCTCCCGCCTTTGCCGATCAGGAGACCTCCACGGAGATTCTTGAGACTGGGATCAAGGTCATCGATCTGCTGGCTCCGTATGCACGCGGCGGAAAGATCGGTCTCTTTGGCGGTGCGGGTGTCGGTAAGACCGTTCTGATTCAGGAACTGATTCACAATATTGCCACGGAGCACGGCGGTTATTCCATTTTCACAGGTGTCGGAGAGCGTTCGCGTGAGGGTAATGATCTCTGGGTTGAGATGAAGGACTCCGGCGTCATCAGGAAGACGGCGCTGGTTTTCGGCCAGATGAATGAGCCGCCGGGCGCGCGTATGCGTGTGGCGGAGACAGGGCTGACGCTTGCGGAGTATTTCCGCGATGTGGATCACCGGGATGTTCTTTTGTTTATCGATAACATTTTCCGGTTTGTGCAGGCGGGCAGTGAGGTCTCCTCCCTGCTGGGACGTATGCCTTCCGCTGTCGGCTACCAGCCGACGCTTGCAACCGATCTGGGCGCTCTGCAGGAGCGGATCACCTCGACAAAGGACGGCTCCATTACGAGCGTGCAGGCGATCTATGTTCCCGCGGATGATCTGACAGATCCCGCTCCCGCGACGACGTTTACGCATCTGGACGCGACGACGGTGCTGTCGCGCAAGATTGTGGAGCAGGGCATCTATCCGGCCGTCGATCCGCTGGAATCAAGCAGCCGCATTCTTGAGGCAGAGGTCGTCGGTGAACGTCATTACCGGGTGGCGACCCGCATTGAGGAAATGCTTCAGAAATATAAGGAGCTCCAGGATATCATTGCCATCCTTGGTATGGAGGAGCTTTCGGAGGAGGATCGCCACACGGTCTTCCGTGCCCGTAAGCTTCAGCGCTTCCTGTCGCAGCCCTTCCATGTAGCGGAACAGTTTACCGGCGTGCCCGGCATTTATGTGCCTTTAAAGGAGACAATCAAAGGCTTTGAAGCCATCATCGGAGGGGAAACGGACGACTACCCCGAGGCGGCGTTCTTCAATGTGGGCACAATTGATGATGCCACCCGCAAAGCACAGGAACTGAAAAAGGCATGAACGCAGAGCATTTCTTCATCCTGAAGGTCTATGCCGAGGACGGCGTCTTCTATGAGGGCGACTGTCTGGAGTTGATTCTGCCCTGTGTGGACGGAGAGAAAGCCTTTCTTGCGCATCATGAGGATGCGGTTTATGCCGTCTACAACGGAACGATGCGTTATCTTACGCCGACGGAGGACGGCGTGCCGGTCTGGCACGAGGCAGTCATCGGGACGGGCGTGTCCCATTTTACGGACAACACCTGTATCGTGCTGGCGGAGACCGCGGAGCGACCGGAGGAGATCGATACCAACCGCGCGCGCGCAGCGCTTGAGCGGGCACAGGAGAAGATGCAGAAGGATCTTTCCATGCGGGAATACCGTATTTCTCAAATGGCTATGGCAAGGGCAACCGCACGGATTCGTGCGGCATCAAAACACGATTAGACGGTTTTGCGGGGAAACGGATGGAGATCGTGCTTATTCCGGCGTATCGTCCGGACGATGAATTGATCAGACTGATCGACGGGATCAGGGAGAAGTCGGATCTGTCCGTTCTGGTGGTTGATGACGGAAGCGGAGAAGCATATCGATCCGTTTTTCAGAGGGTCGAATCAAAAGCCGTGGTGCTGCATCATGAAACAAACCGCGGAAAGGGCAGTGCGATCAAAACGGGACTGGCCTATGTTTCGTCACAGATGAAGGACTGCACCTGTGTGATTCTGGCAGATGCGGACGGTCAGCATCCTGTGGAGGATATCCTGGCAATCCGGGATGTCTGTGTCAGAGAAAACAGATTCATCCTGACCACACGCATTTTTGAAAAAATGCCGTTTCGGTCGCGGTTGGGCAATACACTGATTCGTATCGTTTATACCTGGGTCAATCACCGGTATTTCACAGATAATCAATGCGGACTGCGTGCCATTCCGGCCTCTCTGATCGAAGTCATGAGCAGGATTCCGGGGGATCGCTATGAATATGAGATGTCTATGCTCTGCTACGCGGAAAAGACGGGAATCTCCATTGTCCCCTTCCCTCTGAAGGCTGTATATCTGGGCAACAATGAATCCTCCCATTATCGGGCAGTCCGCGATTCACTGCTGGTTGTGCGAAAAATGCTCCATCATGTGTGGCCCTCCGCCGTGGGACTTCTTTTCCGTCTGGCAGCGGTGCTGCTGCTTCCTGTTTGGGTGAATCAGGTCAGTCCGGCTTTGGATGTGCTTCTGGCCGGCCTTTGCAGCACGATTCTTGTTCTTCTGCTGTATATTACGGCCGCCTTTCCGGGCGGCGCTTACCGTGATGCCGGGCGGGAGATCAGGTGCCGTATCATCACAGATCTGTCAGTATTTGTCGTGACGGTTGTGCTTCAGAACGGACTGGGTCTGTCGCACCGGGGGGCGTGTTTCTTTTCGATGGGACTGGTTTTGGCAGGATGGTATTTTGCCATGCAGAGGCTGCAGAAACCAGCCTGAAATCAATCTGAATTTTCCGAATCCCCGTTCGATTCGTCTTTGTTTTCGTCTCCGTGCAGGATGGACAGCATACGGCGGATGCAGCTATTTGCCCGCTCGTAGTATTGGCCGGCCCGCGATTCCGATGCGTCGTCAAACTCACCGTCGTAGGCGTCATGGTAGGCGTCGACGGCTTTGCTCATGTAATTCGCTGTTTCCTGCGGAAGATCTCCCATTGCGGAAAAAGCAGACGGCACATTGTAGTCTGCCATTTCCGAGCAGGCCTCGTCCAGCCTGTCAAGTGCCCTGAGAAGCTGGGTGGCGGCGAACTCGCTGTCCGGATCGATGGCATCGATCGTCCGGTCAGCAGTTGCAACTTCTTCGTAAAAATGCTCCATCTGCTCGCGGTATACTTCCAGTTCAGAAGGTTTCGCGCTGCCGCAGCCTGCAAGCATAAGCAGTAAAAGCAACAGAAGGATTGTTTTGGGTGTTTTTTTCATAACCTGTTAATTATAACACAAGGTTGCGCAGGAAAACAACAAGTGATAGACTATAGCGTATGAATCGACAGGAATTTGCTGAATTTATCGGAAAGCGGATTCGCTTTCTGGACGGTGCGACAGGGACCAACCTGATGAAAGCGGGCATGCCTGCGGGCGTCTGCCCGGAAGCATGGATTCTTGAGCATCCGGACGCCATTCTGACGCTGCAAAAAGCCTATGCCGAAGCCGGCAGTAACATCATCTATGCACCGACCTTCACCGGCAACCGCATCAAACTCAAAGAATACGGACTGGAGCATGAGATCGACCGCATCAACCGGGAGCTGGTCAGGCTCTCCAGACAGGCAGTCGACGGGTATGGCGTGCTTGTCGCCGGGGATCTGACGATGACGGGAAGACAGGTTCAGCCGGTCGGGGATCTCGATTTTGATGAACTGGTGGACGTCTATTGTGAACAGATCGGAATCCTGGCGGATGCCGGTGTGGATCTGTTTGTCGTTGAGACGATGATGAGTCTGCAGGAGACACGTGCTGCCCTTATCGCTGCGGCTGAGACGGCACCGGATATCGCGGTGATGGCAACGCTCACCTTTGAGGGAGACGGCAGGACGCTTTTCGGCACGAGCGCCGAAACCGGTGCGGCGGTTCTGGAGTCACTCGGGGCGTCGGCGGTCGGAGCAAACTGCTCCACGGGGCCGGCAAAAATGGCTCCGATTATTGAAGCCATGGCCTCTGTCACGAGAATTCCGATCATAGCCAAGCCGAACGCCGGTTTCCCTGTGACGGATGCGGACGGCAACACAGAGTATGACATGGAACCCGCGGCATTTGCGGATGAAATGCGGACACTGGTCGATGCCGGAGCGCAGATCATCGGCGCCTGCTGTGGATCGACACCGGATTTTATCCGCCGGCTGCACGATGTCTTCGGGCAGGAGGACGACTGTTTTGAACGGGCGCATCAGAGACCCGCGGGTATACGGATTCTCACCTCCGAACGGAAGACGCTCCGCTTTGGCCTCGATGATCCGTTTCATATCGTCGGGGAGCGGATCAATCCGACCGGCAAAAAAAAGCTGCAGGCGGAGCTGGCGGAAGGCAAACTGGATCTGGTCTGCCGGTACGTCAGTGAGCAGGAGGAAGCGGGGGCATCCGTTCTGGATGTCAACGTCGGCATGCCCGGCATTGACGAGAAGACGATGATGCTGCAGGTGCTTAATGAGGTGACCGGTCTCACGGATCTGCCGCTTTGCCTTGATTCCAGTGACGAGTCGACAATGGAAGCCGCGCTGCGCCGGTACCCGGGACGGGCACTGGTCAATTCCGTCTCCCTGGAAAAAGGCAAGGCGGAACGATTTCTGCCGTTGGTCCGAAAATACGGAGGCATGTTTATCCTGCTACCGGTTGGGGAAAACGGAATACCGAGCACTTTTGGAGAAAAAATCGATAATATCGAGCGCCTCTGGCATCTGGCAAAGCAGAGCGGATTTACTGATGAAGATATTGTGGTAGACGGCCTTGTCGCAACGATCGGTGCGGAACCGGAAGCTGCGATATCCGTGCTGGATACGGTCGCCTGGTGTCACGATCACGGACTGGCGACGATCTGCGGATTGTCCAATATTTCCTTCGGCCTGCCTGAGCGCGGCTACATCAACACCGCCTTTCTGACAATGGCGATCGATCACGGTCTCACCATGGCAATTGCCAATCCCTCCCAGGAGCTTTTGGTCAACGCGGCCTTTGCCTCGGATCTGCTTAAGCACAAGGAGGGCAGTGATTCCCGCTACATTGAGCGGATGCGTCGCTATGAGGGGGCGGAAGCACCGGGGCTTTCCTCCGTGCGCTCGCAAAAAGCCGAAACCGTTGCGAACCGCGGGTTGGAATCGGCCAAACAGCCTTTGACCCCGACGGATCGTCTCTATCAGGATGTGATGCAGGGAAACAGACGAAATGTCGCAGAGGACACCGAGCAGGCACTGAAAGCCGGAGAGAAGCCGCAGGAGCTTCTTGACAACGCTTTGATGCGGGCGATCAACGAGGTGGGCGAGCTGTTCAATCGGGGCAAATACTTTCTTCCGCAGTTAATTGCATCCGCTGAGGCCATGAAGCTTTCCATCGCTGTGCTGGAGCCGCTGCTCAAGGCACAGAGTGGCGGGCGGCAGAAGCTTCCCAACGTGGTTTTTGCCACGGTGCAGGGAGATGTTCATGATATCGGCAAAAATCTTGTCGTTTTAATGTTAAGAAATGTTGGATTTAACGTATATGATCTCGGAAAGGATGTTCCGAAGGAGGAAATCGTTCAGGCGGCCATCGATCATGATGCAAAGATTATCGGTTTGTCCGCACTGATGACCACCACGATGCAGGAGATGCGCCACGTGGTGCGCCTTGCCAGAGAGCGCTGTCCGGAGGTCAAAATCATGATTGGCGGGGCGGTGGTCACGGAAGCGTTTGCTGCCGAGATCGGAGCGGACGCCTATACGCACGACGCGGCGGAGGCTGTCCGTGTGGCGAAACAACTGCTGGGGATTCTGGAATGATGTCAGGGTCCATCCGTGACATCATGAGATATTTGATTTCAACAGAGGAGGAGAGATGACTGGAGCGGAAGCAATGGCAAGATGCCTGGTGGCGGAAGGCGTTGAGGTTCTGTTCGGATATACGGGAGCGGCAATCTGCCCCTTCTATGATGCTCTGGAGACGCAGACCAACATTCACACGGTTCTTGTCCGGACGGAGCAGAATGCCGCGCATATGGCAAGCGGCTACACCAGGCTGTCCGGAAAAGTGGGCGTATGCACGGTGACCAGCGGCCCCGGGGCCACCAATCTGCTGACAGGAATAGCGACCGCTTTTGCGGACAGTATCCCGCTCATTTGCATCACGGGACAGGTCAACAGTGCCATGATCGGCAGTGACGTGTTTCAGGAGGCGGATATTATCGGTGCCGCGGAATCCTTTGTCAAATACAGTTATCTGGTGCGGCATGCCGCGGATATTCCGCAGATCTTCAAGGAAGCGTTTCACATCGCTGCTACAGGCCGCAAGGGACCTGTGCTGATCGATATTCCGCAGGATGTGCAGGAGGAGAGCCTGCCGAGGTTTTCCTATCCTGAAGAGGTGCATCTGCGCAGTTATAAGCCGACGATCAAGGGCAATACCGTACAGATCCGCAAGGTGATCGCGGAGCTGGCAAAAGCCGACAAACCGCTGTTCTGTGTGGGCGGCGGCGTTCTGTCCGCGAACGCTTCGGAGCGCATACGGGAGTTTTCCCATCGGTTTGACATTCCCGTGGTATCCACCATGATGGGGATCGGCGTGATGCCTACGGAGGATCCTCTTTACTTTGGCATGGTCGGCAACAACGGTGCAAAGTATGCCAATCGGGCGATGAATGAAGCGGATCTTTTGCTTGTGGTCGGTGCGCGTGTGGCGGATCGCGCGGTCAACCGCCCGGAGCTGATCACCGGCAACAAGGTTCTTGTGCACATTGACGTGGATCCCGCGGAAATCGGCAAAAATGTCGGGCCGACCATTCCGCTGGTTGGAGACATTGCCTGCATTTTTGACGACCTGAATGCCGAGGAGGGACTGCCGAAGATTCCGACCAATCACAGCGCGTGGCTGAACGATCTTTATGCCGCTAAAAAGGAACTGAAGGAACGGCCTGAAAAAACGGGCGCTTCTTTCGTGGATCCGAAAGCTTTTTACAGGGCGCTTTCCCGTCTGATGGATGAGGATGCCGTCTTTGTTGCGGACGTGGGGCAGAATCAGATCTGGTCCTGCAGGTATGCGGTGATTCGTTCCGGCCGGTTTCTGACCTCCGGCGGAATGGGAACCATGGGCTACGCGATTCCTGCGGCGATCGGGGCGAGAATTGCCTGCCCGGACAGGCAGGTTCTGGCCGTATGCGGCGACGGGGCGTTTTCCATGTCCATGATGGAGCTCGCAACCATGCGCCAGGAGCATGCAGGGATCAAGGTGATCGTGCTGAACAACAGGCGACTCGGGATGGTGCGGGAGTATCAGCATTACCATCTGCACGACCGGTACCCCATGGTGGTGCTGGAGGGAGATCCGGATCTGCAGCTGCTGGCCGGGGCATATGGGATTCCTTTTGTTCGGCTGGACGGCAGGAGCGCACTTGAAAAGGAACTGAGCGTTTTCCTGAAGCAGGAGGATGCCGGGATTCTGGAGGTGATGATTGATCCTGAGGCGACAACACCGCATTGAGGAGGGAGCTATGAACAAGATTTATTCCGTTCTGGTAGAAAACCGGTCCGGCGTTCTGTCCAAGGTTGCGGGGCTGTTTTCCAGAAGAAGCTTTAATATCGATTCGCTGGTGGTCGGCGAGACGGACGACCGCGCGGTTTCCTGTATGACGATCGTCTCCAGCGGCGACGAGCGCACCCTGGAGCAGATCGAAAAGCAGTTGAACAAAAAGATCGATGTCATCAAGGTCAAGACCTTTGACGCACCTTCCGCGGTTACGCGGGAGCTGATGCTGATCAAGGTTCGCTACAATAAATCCAACCGGCGCGATATCATGGAGAACTGCGAGATTATGCACGCACAGATCGTGAACATCTCCAAATCCATGATGCTGATTCAGATATGCGATGAGCCGGAGAATATCCGGACCTTTATCGCCATGATGAAGAGCGTGTCTATTGTGGAGATCGCGCGGACCGGGACGGTCGCTCTGCCAAAATGTGCGGACTAAAGGGACCGGGCAGAAAGAAGAAAGGAAACAGATTCAATGGATTTAGGCGGCTGGGAAGTACCATTGATGATTGGCCTGCAGAATCTTCTCGGAGAGCAGGTCATCTCGATTTTGTCACATCTCTCCGTTTTCGGCGAGGAAGTAATGCTGACACTGGTCATCGGTTTTCTTTACTGGGGCTATGACAAGGAGTACGGAAAATATATCGGAGAAACGATTCTTTCTGCAAATGTGTGGAACGCCATGTTTAAAAATGTGGTGAACAGACGGCGGCCCTATTTTGATCACGAAGCGATCAAAGCGTATCGTCTGGTGGAACCAAAGGCAGATCCCTACGATATCGCGGCACAGGGCTATTCCTTCCCCAGCGGACATTCCACCAATTCCCTTGCCTGCTACGGCTCACTGGCGAGATATGCGGACGGGATGAAAAAGAACACCGCGTTACCCGAGAAGGAGAGAGCGCGCGTGTCGCTCGTGGCAAGGATTCTGTTTGCACTGGCTTTTATCATGCCGTTTCTGGTTGGCCTTTCACGCGTCATCGTTGGGGTGCACTATCCGACAGACGTGCTCTGCGGATGGGCGCTCGGTCTGGTCGCCATTTTTCTTGTTCCCTTCCTCAGGGAGAAGCTCGGCAGGAAATGGAGCATGATTCTGATTCTCGTCACGGCTTTTCTCGGCGTTTTTTACTGCCGGAGCGATGATTATTTTGCAAGCATGGGACTGCTTGCGGGGTTCTATGGAGCGACATGCTTTGAGAAGCGGTTTGTGAATTTCAAATCGACAAAGGTGATTCCGATGTGTCTGCTGCGGCTCGCGTGCGGACTGCTCGTGTTTCTCGGCGTCAATCTGTCTCTGAAGGCGCTGATCTCACTGGGCGGATTTGCCGACGGGTCTTTCGCTGCCCATATGGCCAGGCTGATCCGGTACACGATTGTGACCTTTGTCTGCTTTGGCATCTATCCGATGACATTTCGCTTTGCGGAAAGAAAAAAATAAGGTTCCGGGCGGAAAAGGAAAGGAGAACACCATGCTGAACAACAGACGCTGCTATCTGGTAACCGGCGGTGCCGGATTCATCGGATCCAATTACATCCACTACATGTTTCGCAAGTACGGGAATCAGATCCATATCATCAATGTGGATGTCCTGACCTATGCGGGAAATCTGGAAAATCTGAAGGATCTGGAAAAATGGGATAATTACACCTTTATCCGCGCGGATATCACGGATAAGGAGGCCATCAGCAGGATTTTTTCGGAGTATGATATCGACCGTGTCGTTCATTTCGCCGCGGAGAGCCATGTGGATCGAAGCATCACCAATCCGGAGGTGTTCGTCCGCACCAATGTGCTCGGAACCGCAGTGATGCTTAACTGTGCCAGGGACGCCTGGGAGCTGCCTGACGGCTCCTACAGGGAGAATAAGAAGTTTCTGCATGTTTCCACGGATGAGGTGTACGGATCCCTGCCGGACGACGGAGAAAGCTTCTTCCGCGAGACGACCCCCTATCAGCCGCACAGTCCCTACTCCGCGAGTAAGGCCGGATCGGACATGCTGGTCAAAGCTTACATGGACACCTACCATTTTCCGGCCAACATCACCAACACGTCGAATAATTACGGACCGTATCAGTTTCCGGAGAAGCTGATCCCTCTGCTGATCAACAATGCGCTGCAGGGAAAGGATCTGCCGGTATACGGAGACGGAAGAAACATCCGTGACTGGCTCTATGTCGATGATCACGCGAAGGGCATTGATATGGTGCAGGAGCAGGGACGCCTGTTTGAAACCTACAATATCGGCGGTCACAATGAGAAGCGCAACATCGAGATTGTGCACATTGTGATCGAAACACTGCTCGAGCTCCTGCCGGAGGATGATCCGCGCAGGAAGAATGTCAGCACGGATCTTATCCGTTACGTCGGGGATCGCAAGGGACATGACAGGCGCTATGCGATTGCCCCTGATAAAATCAAGGCGGAGATCGGCTGGGAACCGGAGACCACCTTTGCGGAGGGGATCAAAAAGACGATCCGCTGGTATCTGGAGCATCAGGACTGGCTTAAGGGGGTCACAAGCGGCGGCTATCAGAAGTATTATGACAGTATGTACGGGAACCGCTGATCAGATGGTTTCGGAAAGGATATCTGCGATGATGAAGGGAATCATTCTTGCGGGGGGAAGCGGTACAAGGCTTTATCCGCTTACCAAGGCCATCAGCAAACAGATCATGCCGGTCTACGACAAGCCGATGATCTATTATCCGTTGTCCACGCTGATGCTGGCGGGCATTCGGGAGGTGCTCATTATTTCGACGCCACGGGATCTTCCGGTCTTTGAGGAACTGCTCAGGGACGGTTCACAGCTGGGGATGAAGATCTCTTATGCGGTACAGGAGACGCCGCGGGGACTGGCCGATGCGTTTATTATCGGTGCCGATTTTATCGGTAAGGATCCGGCTGCCCTGGTGCTGGGGGACAACATCTTTTACGGGCAGAGCTTTTCCAGCGTCCTGCGTCGCGCGGTGGAGCGCACAGAGAAGCAGGGCGGCGCGACGATTTTCGGTTACTATGTCAGAGATCCGCGGGATTACGGCGTAGTGGAATTTGATGAGAGCGGAAGAGCACTCTCCATCGAGGAAAAGCCCGAGAAGCCAAAGAGCAACTATGCGGTGCCCGGACTGTATTTTTATGACAACGATGTGGTTGAGATTGCGCGGAATATCAAACCCTCCGCCCGTGGGGAAATCGAGATTACCAGCATCAACAATGAGTATCTGCAGCGCGGCACACTCTCGGTGGAGCCGTTGGGAAGAGGCTTCGCCTGGCTCGATACCGGCAGTCATGACATGCTGCTTGCCGCGGCGGAATTTGTCTCCTCCGTGCAGAAGAGACAGGGACTGTATATCTCCTGCATTGAGGAAATCGCCTATAAGAGAGGATTCATCACGAAAGAGCAGCTGATCGCGCTTGCACAGCCGCTGATGAAGACGGAGTACGGCAAATATCTGCAGGACATTGCCGAGGGTGCGATGTGAAAAACGGCGAAGAGAAAAGGACAGGAGAGTGGGACAATGGGAAAAATCAATGTGACAAAAGACTGCGGCGGCATCAAGGGTCTGGCACTCATCGAACCGACCGTATTCGGTGATGCGCGGGGGTATTTTTGCGAGACCTGGAATCAGCGGGATTATGCGGAAGCGGGAATCGACTTCACCTTTGTACAGGACAATCAGTCCGCTTCAGTGAAGGGCGTGCTGCGGGGCCTGCATTTTCAGATCCATTATCCTCAGGACAAACTGGTGCGTGTGATCCGCGGCGAGGTGTTCGATGTGGCAGTGGATCTGCGCAGAGAGTCGGAGACCTTCGGAAAATGGTTCGGGGTGATTCTTTCTGCGGAGAATAAAAAAGAGTTCTTCATCCCCAGAAATTTCGCGCACGGGTTCCTTGTGCTTTCGGATGAGGCGGAGTTTTTTTACAAGGTAACGGATTTTTATCACCCCAATGACGAGGGCGGATTGATGTGGAATGATCCCGACATCGGGATTCAGTGGCCGATGCCGGAAGGAATGAGCGCTGATGATCTCATTCTTTCCGACAAGGACCGGGTGCACCCGGGATTCCCCGAGTATCTGAAAACTATATCTCGAGAAGCTTCTCCACACTGACAAGCCGCACGCACAGAGCGAACAGCTCGGCGGCGGTTTTCAGATCCGAAAGCGGCGGGTAGGTGGGAGCAATGCGGATATTTCTGTCCTCGGGATCCTTTCCGTAGGGCCAGGTTGCACCGGCGGGAGTCATGGTGACGCCCGCTTTTTTTGCGTGATCAACGATGGATCTGGCACAGCCCGGCATTGCATCAAAGCTGATAAAGTAGCCGCCCTTCGGCTTCGTCCAGGAACCGATGTCCCGGCCTCCCAGCTCTCGCTCCAGAATCTCCTCCACTGCTTCGAATTTCGGGCGCAGGATTTCCGCGTGTTTTTTCATGTGATCCCTCATGCCGTCGATGTTTTTGAAGAAGCGCACATGCCGCAGCTGATTGACCTTGTCATGGCCGATGGTCTGTATTTTCAACTGTTTGCGGATGTCGACCAGGTTGTTTTCCGACGTGGCGAGAGCGGCGATGCCGCTGCCGGGGAAGGTGATCTTGGAGGTTGAGGCAAATTTGTAAACCAGATCGGGATTTCCGGCATGCTTGCACTCCTCCAGAATCTCGACGATGTGATCCTGATGATCATCATAAAGATGATGGATGCCGTAGGCATTGTCCCAGAAAATCCGGAAATCCCTCGCTGCGGGCTTCAGCCTCGCAAACCGGCGCACCGTCTCATCCGAGTAGGAGATGCCCTGCGGGTTGGAGTATTTCGGGACGCACCAGATCCCCTTGATGCTGTCGTCCGAAGCAACCAGCCGCTCCACCTCGTCCATATCCGGGCCGGTCGGTGTCATCGGGACGGGAATCATTTCGATGCCGAAGTATTCGGTGATGGCGAAGTGCCTGTCATAGCCGGGAGCGGGGCACAGGAACTTCGGATGCGCGAGCTTGAACCAGGGGGTGCTGCCCATCACGCCGTGCGTCATCGCGCGGGCAACCGTATCATACATCACATTCAATGAGGAATTGCCGTAGATAATCAGATTGTCAGGATGGTTTTCCATCATGGCGCCGAGCAGCACCTTGGCTTCCAGAATGCCGTCCAGCACGCCGTAATTGCGGCAGTCTGTGCCATCCTCGCAGGAGAGGTCGGCTCCGGAATAGAGGGCATCCATCATGCCCATCGAAAGATCCAGCTGATCTCTGCAGGGGAGGCCACGAGCCATGTTGAGGGAGAGCTCCATCGCCTGAAAACGGCGGTACTCCTCCATAAGTGTGTTTCTCTCAGCGGTCAGTTCCTCTCTGCTCATTTCCTGATAGGGCTTCATCGGGCAATCCTCCTTTTCGCCTAATGGCTTTTGATGCATGAATCATAGCATAAAAAGATTAATGCGTCAAAAGTCGTTGCATGCAACAAGACTTTGCTCTATAATAATGTACTGTTAGGCTGATATGGAAAGGAATCTCACAGGATATGCAGAAGAAGGTATTCCAGCTGCTGGTGGATAATACGTCGGGCGTGCTGTCCCGTATCGCGGGACTGTTTTCCAGACGCGGTTATAATATTGAGAGTATTACGGCCGGTGTCACTGCGGATCCCCGGTTTACGCGTATCACGATCGTCACCTCCGGCGACGACGAAATTCTGGATCAGATCGAAAAACAGGTTGCCAAGCTGGTTGACGTCCGGCATATAAGGGAATTGAAGCCGGAGGACAGCGTCTACCGCGAGCTGGCCATGATCAATATCCGTGCCGGCGCTGAGGAACGGACGAAGCTTGTCTCCATTGTGGAGATTTTCCGTGCCAATATCATCGACGTGGGACCGGAGAGCATGATCATTGAGCTCACCGGCAATCAGGGCAAGATCGAAGCGTTTTTAAAACTTTTGGACGGATATGAGATTCTTGAGCTTGCACGGACCGGTATCGCCGGCCTCGGCAGGGGAGTAGAGCATGTCGTCTATCTGGACGACTGAAGATAACAGCAAGTGCTCATTAACAAAGGAAGGAGAAAAAACATGTCACAGGATGCAAGAATTTTCTATCAGGAGGATTGCGATCTCTCGGTTTTGAAGGACAAGACCATCGCGATCATCGGTTACGGCTCGCAGGGACATGCCCATGCGCTCAACCTGAAGGAGTCCGGATGCAACGTCATCGTCGGCCTTTATGAGGGTTCCAAGTCTGCAGAGAAAGCGAAGGCGCAGGGACTTGAGGTCTACAAGACATCCGAGGCGGCTAAGAAGGCAGACATCATCATGATTCTGATCAATGATGAAAAGCAGGCGAAGATGTACAAGGAAGACATCGAGCCCAATCTGAAAGCCGGTGATATGCTGATGTTCGCACATGGCTTCAACATTCATTTCGGTCTGATCAAGCCTCCGGCTGATGTCGATGTCACCATGATTGCTCCGAAGGCTCCCGGCCACACGGTCCGCAGCGAGTATCAGGCCGGTAAGGGCACGCCCTGCCTGGTGGCGGTGCATCAGGATGCAACCGGTAAGGCGCTGGAAAAGGCACTGGCATACGGCGCAGGCATCGGCGGCGCCAGAGCGGGACTTCTGGAAACCACCTTCCGCACGGAGACAGAGACGGATCTGTTTGGTGAGCAGGCTGTTCTGTGCGGCGGCGTGTGTGCTTTGATGCAGGCGGGCTTTGAGACGCTGGTTGAGGCGGGCTATGATCCTCGCAACGCCTATTTCGAATGCATCCATGAGATGAAGCTCATTGTTGATCTGATCTATCAGTCCGGATTTGCCGGCATGCGGTACTCCATCTCCAACACGGCAGAGTACGGCGATTATGTGACCGGTCCAAAGATCATCACTGAAGAGACGAAGAAGACGATGAAGAAGATTCTTTCGGATATTCAGGACGGCACCTTCGCCAAGGAATTCCTGTTAGACATGTCCGATGCGGGCGGTCAGGTTCATTTCCAGGCGATGCGTAAGCTTCATGCGGAGCATCCCGCGGAGCAGATCGGCACGGAGATCCGCAAGCTTTATTCCTGGAACAACGAGAACGATAAGCTGATCAATAACTGATTTGGCTCAGGAAACGGAAAAAAGACAGGACAATACACAGGACAAAACACGGGGGAAAGCGCTGATCATGGCGTTTTCCCTCGGATTTATCCTGTATTTTTTATGTGTGCTGCCGATCATTCTGCATCATGGCGGCATGTTTTTCTATTACGGGGATTATAATGTGCAGCAGGTGCCTTTCTACCTGCTGGCGCACCGGGCTGTCCGGGAAGGAAGACTTTTCTGGAACTGGAATCTTGACCTCGGCGGATCGATGATCGGTGATTTCGCTTTCTATCTGTGGGGGAGTCCGTTCTTCTGGATCACCATCCCTTTTCCTGATTCGGCAATTCCCTATCTGATGCCGTTTCTGATGGCACTCAAATTTGCGACCGCAGCGCTGACTGCGGCACTTTACATGCGCCGTTACATCAAAGGCACTCTGCCGCTGGTCACCGGTGCGCTGCTTTATGCGTTTTCCGGATTCCAGGCCTGCAACATCGTTTTTCAGCATTTTTCCGATGTGACGGCCTTTTTCCCGCTGCTGCTTCTGACCTTTGACGAACTGATGGCCGTCGATGATCATCGTACCGAGCAGGAATTCACCCTGTCCGGCGCCCGCTTTTTCCGATTCGCACTCACGGTCACGTTCATGTCGATCGTCAATTACTATTTCTTCTTCGGACAGGTGCTGTTTTTGCTGCTTTACTTCTGTGTCCGATACATCAAGGGCAATTCCGTGACCGCGGTCCGCCGCATGTTGATCCGCGCCATGGCCGGCGGTGTGCTGGGGGTTCTGCTGGGGGCTTTTTTCCTTGTGCAGGCCTTTTTCGGAGTGACCGGGAACACCCGGATTTCGGATGTCCTTACCGGCTATAATCTGCTCATTTATGAAAGCATGAAGCTTCCCTATGCGATCGTCAAGAGTCTCACGATGATTCCCGACATCATCGGAAAGGGCACGCTTTTCTACACCGATGCGATCCGCAATGCATCGCTCGCGGCCTATCTGCCGCTCTTTGGCATCTCCGGCGTCGCGGCGTTCTTTTTTGAACACAAGAAGCATCCGGACTGGCGGAAGACGCTGCTGATGCTCTGCGCACTGATCGCGTTTGTTCCCTTTTTCAATGCCGCATTCTCTTTGTTTAATTCGCAGTATTATGCGCGCTGGTTCTACATGCCGGTCTTTTTCATGGCGCTTATCACGGCTCAGCAGGTGGAAAGGGGCAAATACGCGGACTGGAAGCTTGGTTCGATGGTGGTGGTCGGATTGTTTCTTTTTATGCTCACGGTGGCGCTCCTGCCGTCCAAGGACGCGGAGGGCAATATCCGGTATCTCAACATGACGGACAATTCGGATCTGTTCTGGCGTCAGGTCAAGGGAACGGCAGTGATGATCATCATGCTCATTCTGGTGGTCAATTTCCTGCACGGGAGAAAGCTCAGAATCTTTTCCTTTTTTGCTGCCACGGTTATCTCCTGTGTGATCACGACCTCGGTGGTGCTCACGAACGGTGCGAGCCTGATCAACGATTTCGGTATGACGGAATGGAAGAAGCAGATGATCGATACCAGACCCGAGCTGGAAACGGAAGAGAGCGGTTTCTTCCGAGTGGAGACGGACTCCACCTCGACCAATTATGAGATGTCCTGGGGAATTCCCACGATTCACTGTTTCCTCAGCACGGTTCCCGCACAGATTTTTCAGTTCTACAACGGAGCGGCGGGGATCACCCGAAGCGTGGAATCCAATGTACCGCTCTCGCGTCCGGGACTGCGCGCTATACTGTCGGCCCGTTATTATCTTGAGAATGCCGTGATCAATACGGACGGTGAGTTCGGTCAGGGACGCGGGGTAGAGGGTTATGACTACGTTGATGACCAGAATGATTTCACGATCTATGAAAACAGCAATTATATCCCGATGGGCTTCGCCTTCCGGTATTATGTGCGGGAGTCGGATTTTGATCAGGTCAATAAGGCAGACGCGGACGGGGCGTTGGTAAGGGCGATCATCCTGCCGGATGACGTCGCTGATCAGTACGACGGAATCCTCAAGGAGCTGTCGGCGGACGAAACGGTCAGACCGCTGACGGATGAAGATTTTTCCATGGCCTGTCTGGAGCGCAGGCAAAGCGCGTGCACGGTTTTCCAGCCGGACACGAAAGGGTTTACTGCCGTGACGTCGGAGCTGTTGACGGACAATCTGGTTTTCTTTTCGGTGCCAGCCGCACGCGGTTTTCACGCGCAGGTCGACGGAGAGCCCGTTTCCATCGTCCGGGCGGACTATGGCCTGATGGCGATACCCGTTCCCGCAGGTGTTCACGAGATCCGGGTGACCTATGATCCCCCGGGAGCCCTGCCGGGCATTCTGTTTACAATCGTGGGAATCGTGTGTGTCGTGCTGTATCTGCTGTTCGGAAAGCAGCTGGTGGACAAGCTGCCAAAGCCGAAGAAGGAGGAGACGGAGAAAACTCCTTAAGCTTCCGGAACCGCAGGCTGCGGCGCAGGAGCCCCCATACGCTTTTCGAAGTCGTCCTTCGGCATGGGCTTTGCAAAGATGAAGCCCTGAATCATATCACAGCCCTCATCCGCCAGGAAATCTACCTGATCCCTGACCTCTACGCCCTCTGCGACAATCCGCATGTTCAGCTTCTTTCCGAGACGGATGGCCTCCGCAACAACGATCTCTCCGCGTCGTCCGGCATTTTCTCCGCGGAAAAACTCCGCATCGAGCTTCAGCACATCCAGCGGCAAATCCTTCAGGGAGTTGAGTGAGGAGTAGCCGGATCCGAAATCGTCCATTGACACCGCAAAACCGTACTCCTTGAGTTTGCTGATGGTGTGCAGCATCGCCTTCTTGTCGTCGAAGAAGGCGCTTTCCGTCAGTTCGATTTCGATGTATTCGTGCGGGGTGCCGATCTCATCCACCATATCGCGGATCTGCTCCGCCAGATCGCTTTCGATGAAATGAGCGCGCGAGACATTGACGGAGACAGGAACACAGTTCTTGCCCTGATCCAGCCACGTCTTCTGATCCGCGGCGACGTGCCGGATCATATAGTGATCGATTTCCGTGATAAAACCGTTCCTTTCAAAAATCGGGATGAAGCGCCCGGGAGAGATGAGACCGAGATTCGGGTAATTCCAGCGGATCAATGCCTCAGCTCCCCGTAGTGTATCGGTTTTCGGATCATATTTCGGCTGATAGTAGACGACGAATTCTTCCTTTTCCAGTGCGGTCTGCTGTCTTTCCTGGACCTGATCGATCCATTGCTGTTCTTTGACCATTTTGTCGTCAAAGAAAGCGATGCCGGATTCTTCGCCGGAGCCGAGGGAGAGTCTGGCGGCGACAGCATTGTTGCCGGCGGTGTCCAGATCGATCTCCTTGCGCTGGACGGGATTTCCGTTTTTATCCGTGAGACGATCGATCATGACGACGCCTGCACGGAAGTAGAATTTATGCGCGGTATCCAGTGCCTCCAGTTCGCCGATCAGACCGCCCAGGCGCGTGCGAAGGGAGGCGTCATCCATGTATTTCAGAATGATTCCGAATTCTCCGGAGCCAAGATGAGCAACCATCTCATCGCGCTTCAGTAAGCCGTTTATCTGACGGTAGATCGTGCAGAGGACCTTTTCACCATCCTTCACGGAATGGCAGATACAGAAGGTGCTGTAATTGACAAACTGGAGATTGATGAGGGCGAATCTGTTTTTGGCGCTGCATTTTTTTCGCAGCATCCTTTCGCCCTTCACCAGCAGCCAGGTGTGATTATGCCCGTCCGTCACCACATCGGTGAAGAAGAGGGATACCATCCGTTTCTGCCGGACAAAATTGCGGATGCCCGCAAAGAGGATGGTGCAGAGGATGATGCCAAGGAGCGCGATGAGAGAGATGACCAGGGTGGTAAACATGGTCACGTCCCGTTTGTCGGTGCTGAAAACGGCTTTGCCGACAAAGGCTCCCTCCTGACCCAGGTCAATCGAAATCCAGACGGGGAGGTTGATGAGGCGGATGTTTCTGTCGGCGATGTCCTCAGTCTCTTTTTCCTCCAGGTCCTCATCGCTGCTCATCCAGCGGAAAAAGGCGGGGTAATCCAGCGTAAGACGGCCTTTGGCGGGATGAATGAAGCCGCGTTTGCCGTCGCGATACACGAGCACGGGGGCATCCTGTCCCGGAAGATGAACGGATCCGCTCTCCGCACCGCGGGTATCGACCCCGTTGGAACGCACGATGTTCCCGTTTTGGTCCGTGATGAGAAAATCCCGTCCCTCGTCCAGAAGAAGGAAAAAGATGTTTTCGTCCTCTTCCGCGAGGCTTCGTTCATACAGTTTTGACATGTAGTGGATCTTTTCGTATTCGGCGGCAATTTTGGTGTCGATGATGTAGGAGCCGAAAAGATAAAGACCGTATTCAACGACGAAGGCGGAGACGATGGAAAACAGAATAAACTCGACAATTGAATTCCAGATATGGGATTTTTTGATTTTTCGGTATTTCTTTTCGCTTTTGTTTGACATGGCATGCGTCCTCCCCGGGTTTCTGCGGTTTATCATAGCACAAAACGGGGGCCGGAACAATTCGGTATGATCACTTGACAAGATTTTCTGCCGTTGGTATGATAGATAGGTCTCTGCAGGATTAGTACATCGGTAGTATGTCAGCTTCCCAAGCTGAAGAGGCGGGTCCGACTCCCGTATCCTGCTTCCTGATACGGATCATACAGACACTGCTGGAAAATGCGCGACGAGAGGTCTTCTCGTAAGCGCATTTTGTGGGTTTATACAAAAAGGAGGTTGTCATGGCAGACGTAAATCAGGCAAAGAAAAAAACAAAGGGCTTTATCGGTGAATTCCGTGAATTCATCATGCGCGGCAACGTCATGGATCTCGCGGTCGGTGTGATCATCGGCGGCGCTTTTCAGGCGATCATCAATTCGCTGGTCAATGACATCATTATGCCGCTCATTACGCTGGTCACCGGCGGAATCGATTTCAACAACTGGTTTATCGCGCTCGACGGCGGCACCTACTCCAGCCTGGCACTGGCTCAGGAATACGGTGCAGCCACATTGAATTACGGCGTTTTTATCACGGCCATTATCAACTTCCTGCTGATGGCGATTGTCGTGTTCTGCCTCGTCAAAACCCTGAACCGGATTGCGGAGAAGGTGAAAAAGGAAAAGGAAGAGGAGACGCCCACCACGAAGATCTGCCCGCACTGCCAGTCCGAAATCAATATCAAGGCGACCCGCTGCCCGCACTGCACGAGCGAGCTTTCATAAGAGAGCGGACTCCGGGGAGACGTCAATACCGATTGTGCACCTTTTCGGCAAAGCACATCATGTCCCTGAACTCGATGACCTGACCGTCATCGAGTTCTGCTTTTCCGGTCATTTTGCCGAATACCTGATGCTGGTTGGACAGTATGACCTTGAGATCGATACAGGCAGAGCGATCAAGCACCGGTACAAATTCCGTTTCAAACCGACCGTCTGAGGAGGAAAAAGTCCATTTGTCCATGATGTTTTCCGGAATATGGAAGGTCACATCATCCAGCTTATGGACTTTTCCTTCGTAGAAGAGGACGTTTTCGGTGGCTGCGCTTGTATTTCCGAACCCGTAGCCGATATTGAAGCCGAAGCGCCTGCCGTGCAGATCTGCGTTGCCTGAACCCCAGAGCCAGGTGTTGTCGTAGGTCCAGACGCCACGTCCCCAGTCCAGCGTGCCGAAATCGGTCCGTGGATCGAACCGGTACACCTTTCCGTCGTATTTCATATAGCCGTCCGCGCGCATCGTGTTGATTTTCTGATTATAGTAGAAGGCGTGTTTCTGATCCCACGGCGTAGCGATCACCATGGATTCCATCTGCGGCTGTTCCAGTGTGATGTCACATTCAAAGGGTTTTCCGTTCCAGAAGTTTTCAAACCGGCAGAGGATGCGTCTTTTTTGGTCGGATACGCTGAATTCCATGTTCAGCCGTTTGTCCGCATACTTGGTTGTCCCCTTCGAGGAGTCGGAGGGGAGTTTCATCCGCCCGAGCGGAAACGCATTCAACACCGTTTCCGTGTGTTCCCGGGGAACATCTCCGAAGGTTAAAAGCGACACGGACTGAAGACCGATGTAACCGTCGTCGGAAATCGTAAATGCGCCTGCAAACTCCCTGTTCAGCACCAGGTAATAATCCCATTCCTTGATCCGCCATTTCGGCGCCTTAATTGTGCTCCGATCGTATTCCTGAAGCAGATGTCTGGACCATCCGGGCTCTGCAAGCTCGCCGGCGCTGTTCAGAAGAGGGTGCCTTTCCGTAACCTCGTGATTTCTCATGGCTGTCCTTTCCGGGTATTCGTGTGTAAGATCAATAGACAATTTGCAAGCATGATCGCTTTATGAGTTTTTGACCCTGACACCATTATATACAAAGCGGTGCGGATTTCCAACAGAAATGAGAATCATCACGGACAGAGGGATGGCTGTAGAGCGGCAGTATATTCCAAAATGGAGTAATAGACCGTCTTTATTTGCGGAACCGGTTATTTATTTCAATGCAGACGGATTCTATAATGGATGAAACAAAAGCAAATGCGGAGCATGTGATTCCGCGGAAAAGGAGGAGACCATGATTCAACTTTCAACCATTATTATTGCGGCGATTATCATTCTGCTGATTATCATTGTTGCAGCGGGATATGTCAAGGCTCCGCCCGACAAGGCTTTCATCATATCCGGTCTGCGTGCAAAACCCCGCATTCTCATTGGACGTGCGGGAGTCAAGATTCCGTTTCTGGAAAGAGTGGACAAACTGTACCTTGGACAGATGACGGTGGATATCAAGACGGAGCAGTCTGTTCCCACCAACGACTTCATCAATGTCAATGTGGATGCCGTGGCAAAGGTGCGGATCGGAACAGACCCGGAGGCAATCCAGCTGGCGGCCAAAAACTTCCTCAACAAGTCACCGGAGCAGATCACGCTGGATCTGCAGGATTCCCTGCAGGGCAATATGCGTGAGATCATAGGCACCCTGGCTCTCAAGACCATCAATACCGACCGGGATTCATTTTCGGATCAGGTGATGGAGAAGGCATCCAGGGACATGAATAAACTGGGTATTGAGATTCTTTCCTGCAATATCCAGAATGTGACGGACGAGAACGGCCTTATCAGTGATCTTGGTATGGACAATACCGCAAAAATCAAGAAGGACGCGGCTATTGCCAAGGCGCAGGCCGATCGGGACGTGGCCATCGCCAGGGCACAGGCGGACAAGGCAGCCAACGATGCCAGAGTGCTGGCACAGACGGAAATTGCCGAAAAGAACAATGCACTGGCCATCAAGCAGGCGGAGCTGAAAAAGCAGGCAGACACCAAGAACGCCGAAGCGGACGCGGCTTATGAGATCCAAAAGCAGGAACAGGAGAAGTCCATCCAGACGGCGACGGTCAATGCACAGATTGCCAAGGCGGAGCGGGAGGCGGAGCTGAAGCAGCGCGAAGTCACCGTGAAACAGCAGGAGCTGGCGGCACAGATCGAAAAACAGGCGGATGCCGAGAAATACAGGGCAGAAAAGACGGCGGAAGCTGATCTTATCAAGCGTCAGAAAAATGCCGAGGCGGAGAAGTACGAGCAGGAAAAGGATGCCGAGGCCAGAAAGGCACAGGCGGAGGCGCAGAAGTTTGCAGCCGAGCAGGAAGCGGCAGGAATTAAGGCAAAGTATGATGCCGAGGCTGCCGGTATAGCCGCCAAGGGTCTTGCGGAGGCGGAGGCAATCAGAGCCAAGGGCCTGGCAGAGGCAGAGGCCATGGAAAAGAAGGCTGAGGCTTACAGAAAGTACAACGGTGCCGCCGTGGCGGAAATGATGATCAAGATCATGCCGCAGATGGCTGCCGAGATTGCAAAGCCCTTATCCCAGATTGACAAGATTAATATCTACGGCACGGGGGACGGGACAAACGGCGCCAGCCAGATCTCCGGCAATATGCCCGTCGTCATGAAACAGGTTTTCGATACCATGAGTGAGGCCTGTGGGGTTGATTTCTCGGAGATCATGCGGGCCGGCACCTATGATGCCAAGGTCAACAGGAACGTCAATCTTACCGGCGACGGGGTGAATGTGCAGGTGCACAGCACGGGAGCCGGGGAGCAGTAAACAAAAACAGAATGGTTGCTTCACGGAAGGCCGGGTGATTCGTCACCCGGTCTTTTCTGTCCGGTTGCGATCCCTGACAATCGGTTGTATAATTGGATGATATGAAGTTGCTTTTGTGTTATACTGGCAGCGATGTGTATTCGTTGGAGGCTTTTTATGAAGCGTATTAGGATCCCGGCCGCGGCATTGTTTGCGATCCTTTGCAGTGTGGTGCTTTCAGGATGCGGTGAAAAATTTCCTGCTCTGACGCAGGAGGAGTATGATCTGATCGTCGATTATTCGGCGGGTGTCCTGTCAAAATACAACATGGGAAACGGCGATAAGCTGACCAAGCTTCCTCCGTTGCAAGCAGAGGAAGAGGCGGGGACTCCGATTCCGGGTGCGGACATTCCGGAGCAGACGACTGTGCAGACAAAGCCGGCTGTGACGGAAACATCCAAAACAGAACAGACGGTTTCAGGGCCGACCGTGAAGGAGCAGACGGAATCTGAGCCTGCAGGAGGAGGGGATTCCCAGCCCGATGAGTCTCCGATTGTCATGAATGACGGAAGCGGGGACGACGCGGAGGAAAATACCGAGCCATCCGGAGAGGAGCAGACGGCAGAGATTCCGTCCGGAGATTCGATGCCGATTGAAAGTGACGGAAATCTCCTGCAGCAGCTGCAGTCGGGAATCGGTATTTCGTTCAACGGCTATTATGTGCTGAATTCCTATCCCGAGGGAGGCAACAGTTACACCGGAGTGACGGCTGAGGCGGGGAAGAAACTGTTGATTCTTTCGTTCACCCTGTCCAACGGGACGTCCGGCGATGTGAACGCGGATATTCTGAACGGGAATCCGACCTTTACCCTGTACATTAACGGACAACCGGTTGCCAAACAGCTGGTGACGGCACTGGATAATGATCTGGGCACCTATATCGGAACGATTCCGGCCGGCGGCAACAGCGGCGCCGTGCTTTGTTTTCAAGTGCAGGATGTCCAGGCAAAGGCAATCGATACCATGAGCGTGAAACTGAATTATCACGGGGAGGAACAGTTTTTGTCAATTGAGTAAAGGAAGGGATTTTTACGAACTTTTATACATTTCTTCTGAAAATGTGATATAATACTCTGGATTATTTGTTCGGTTGTGCCAAAGGGCATGATCAATACATGATGGAGGGCGAAAACAGTATGGATACCAAGATCCTTCTAGAGAGCGGCAGCAATGAGTTGGAGGTGTTGGAGTTCACGGTGGATGGCCATGCTTACGGCATCAACGTGGCAAAGATCAAGGAGATTATCCCCTATGAGACGGTGACGCCTGTTCCGAACGCACATCCGAGCATTGAGGGGATTTTTATGCCGCGTGACGTGATGATTACGGCGATTGATCTGCGCAACTGTCTGCAGCGCGGTGTGTCTGAGCCCGGCGGTCTCTTCATCATCACAAATTTCAACAAGCTGGATATTGCCTTCCATGTGGACACGGTGATCGGCATTCATCGTGTGTCATGGGTGGACATCATCAAACCGAATGCAACCATCTCCAAGGCGGAGGAGAGCATCTCCACCGGTATCATTAAGTATGAGGACAGGCTGATTATCATTCTGGACTTTGAGAAGATCGTTTCCGATATTAACCCGAATACCGGCTTAAAGATGGAGGATCTCAAGGAGTACAGCAACAGGACCAGGAACAGGATTCCGATCGTCCTTGCGGAAGATTCTCAGCTGCTTAATAAGCTGATTGTCGATTCGCTTAATCAGGCGGGTTATGATAATGTCAAGCATTTTGAAAACGGCAAACAGGCCTACGATTATATCAAGGAGTGCAAAGAAAACGGTACGCTTGAGGAAAAGGTCAAGTGTATCATTACAGATATTGAAATGCCGCTGATGGATGGTCACCGATTCACCAAACTGATCAAAAATGACGATGCGACGAAGAAGATCCCCGTTGTCATTTTCTCATCGCTGATCAACGAGGAGATGCGGAGAAAAGGTGATGCACTCGGAGCCAATAAGCAGATGACGAAGCCGGAAATCGGAGATCTGGTATCTGTGGTCGATGAGTTGGTGGGAATCAAGGCGGATTGAGAGCAGATCATAAGGATCCATGAATTCCAGTAACGAGAGCTATCTTGACAGCCTGCTGTCCGCCATGATGGGCGGCGGCAGAAAGAAAGAAAGAGAACAAAGCAAAGAGCCTGCGCAGGAGTCTGTGACGGATGCGGAGGCTCTTGTTGACGCGCGCGATGTGACGGCGATTATCGACGATGATTTCGGTGGTGAGAGCGCGGATTTACAGGCGATCAGTGAACTGTTAAAACAATCGGATGCCCATGTGCTGGCAGATCCCTCTCTTGAGGAGGAACTGGCTGATTTCATGGACGTTCCGATGGACGATGCTCCGCTGATGAGCGAGGTCATTGCGGCAGCAGTACCTGAGTCAGAACCGGAACCGATACCGGAGCCGGAACCGATACCTGAGCCGATGCCTGAATCGATACCGGAGCCGGAAACGATACCGGAGCCGGAACCGATGCCTGAATCGATACCTGAGCCTGAGCCGATGCCTGAGCCGATACCTGAGCCTGAGCCAATCCCGGAGCCGATACCTGAGCTTGAGCCAATCCCGGAGCCGATACCTGAGCCTGAGCCGATGCCGGAGCTGTCGGGCGATCCGAACGCGAAGATGGATTCGGATGATATCGCGGCGCTCCTTGCTGCAATGAATGGTGGAGGAGATTCTGCCCCTGCCGAGGAAGCCGCACCCGAACCGGCACCTGCACCCGAACCGGAACCGATGCCTGAGCCTGAGTCAATCCCGGAGCCGATGTCTGAGCCTGAGCCGATACCTGAGCCGGAGCCTGCACCCGCGATGCCGGAGCTGTCGGGCGATCCGAACGCGCAGATGGATTCGGATGATATTGCGGCGCTCCTTGCTGCAATGAATGGTGGAGGAGATTCTGCCCCTGCGGAAGAAGCCACGCCTGAACCCGAACCGGAACCGATGCCTGAACCGGAGCCGATGTCTGAGCCTGAGTCAATCCCGGAGCCGATACCTGAGCCGATGCCGGAGCCGATACCTGAGCCTGAGCCAATCCCGGAGCCGATACCTGAGCCTGAGCCAATCCCGGAGCCGATACCTGAGCCTGAGCCGATGCCGGAGCCGGAGCCTGCACCCGCGATGCCGGAGCTGTCGGGCGATCCGAACGCGAAGATGGATCCGGATGATATCGCGGCGCTTTTTGCGGCAATGAATGGTGGAGGAGATTCCGCGCCCGCCGAGGAAGCCGCACCCGAACCTGAACCTGAACCCGAACCGGAACCGATACCTGAACCGGAGCCGATGTCTGAGCCTGAGTCAATCCCGGAGCCGATACCTGAGCCGATGCCGGAGCCGATACCTGAGCCTGAGCCAATCCCGGAGCCGA
>JAIKYU010000140.1 GCA_024682835.1 Lachnospiraceae bacterium
GATGCCAGCGGTATGGACGATGTGACGGTTTACAAGAAGGCAAACATTGATCGGAAGGTATTCTCCCGCATCCGCTGCAAAGAGGATTACAAACCGAAGAAGAAAACAGCAGTGGCCTTCGCCATCGCGTTGGAACTGGATATGCCCACCACGCTCGATCTGCTTTCGAGAGCCGAGATAGCCTTCTCGCCAAGTAGCCGGTTCGATCTCATTGTCACATACTTCATCACGAACAAGATTTACGATATCTACAAAATCAACACCGCGCTCTTCAAATACGGGCAGCCGATCTTGGGAGAGTAAAATCCGGGAAGTGGGAATTTGTCGTTTGACAAACGACCACTTCTTTTCTTGTTTCCGTTATACTGGGATCGTCAGGAGGCGATAACAGTGGTGACAATGTAGGAGGCAAAGGAAACTGCCAGCAAACGACTGAGCGACATCAGCGGGTGCAAGGAATTCACGAATGCGTATATGTTCTTCAATCCGAGGAGCGAGAACGTGATAGGCGGGTTTGACATGCCGGTATTCGTTCTCAAGGATGGGGGCAGGCTGGTATCCGTGTTGGAATACTACACGACGATGCCCGGTGAAGAAGAACAGACAATCATATTTTGAGGAGGCGGTATAAATGATTGGAGCTATTCTTGGAGATATGATCGGTGCTCCTTATGAGTTTGACCGGGGCGGCAAGACAAAGGACTTCCTGCTTTTCGTGAGGGACAGCCAGTTCACAGACGATTCTGTTATGACTGTCGCTGTTGCGGAAGCCCTGATGAACACGATGGGTCAGCCAGACGATAAGGTGAAGATGGCCCTTGTTCAGTCCATGCAGGCATGGGGAAGGAAATACCCCTACGCAGGCTATGGCGGTCGCTTCAGCGGCTGGCTGAGGGAAATGAAACCGAAGCCCTACGGCAGCTATGGAAATGGTTCTGTCATGCGTGTATCCGCGGCCGGATGGCTGTATCCCACACTCGAAGATACTCAACACGCAGCCCGCCTGACGGCTGAAGTCACTCACAACCACCCGGAGGGCATCAAAGGCGCGGAGGCAACGGCCAGCGCGATCTTCCTCGCACGGACGGGTCACGGGAAGGACGAAATCAGGGATTATATCACCAGCGAGTTCGGCTATGACCTGTCCCGCTCCTGTGATGAAATCCGGCCGACTTACCACCATGTGGAGAGCTGCCAGAAAACGGTGCCGGAGGCCATCACCGCATTCCTTGAAGGCGCGGATTTCGAGGACGTGATCCGTACCGCCGTCTCTCTTGGCGGAGACTGTGATACCTTGACCTGCATCGCCGGAAGCATTGCAGAAGCGTTCTACAGCATCCCGGATGAGATGGCCGCTGAGTGCAGAAAGCGCCTGCCAGAGGATATGTTGGCGGTACTTGACCGTTTCGAGGAGCAGAGGTTGTCGGCAGAGCCGGAGTTCCACGATCCTTTTCTGGACGGGAATGAGCTGATTGAGCAGGCCATCAGTGCCTTCCACACAGAGTCCACCAAGGAACGGCTGTCTGCCGTCTTGGAGTCGATACGGCAGCGGATGCATGAGGATGGACACTTCATGATCCCGGTTATCGCATCGGAGGACGGCACTGAGTTTACCTTCCGTACCGTTCAGACAAACGACGAAAAAGAATGGCTGGTGGCATTTACATCTCCCGCGGAATTCCAGAAGGGACAGCCCAGCCAAATAGTCTCCAACTTCATCGACGCTATGCTGAAAGCCTGCCTGAACATAGAGAGTCCCGGATTCATTATCAATCCTTGGGGAGAATCCTTCATGCTGACCGCCGAGCTGATTGACATGATTATCAAAGCAGACGGCGGCGTGGAATACTCAGTACCAGACGGCGCTATCACACCGGAGCTGCTGGAGGATGGGTCGTTCCTGAAGAAGGCGACCGAAATATGCAATCGGAATCGCACTCAGTTGAACATGATCAAGCTACTGAAAATCCTGCGGGACAGCTGGGTTTGGATTCCCTGTACTGCCGTCATGAGCGATACCGACTATGCGGCTATGGAAAAGCTGGTGATGGAGGCAAAGGATAATCTGGATTCTTTGGTAGGGATGGAGCTCACCAGCCAGGACAGCATCCGCATGGTGCCGGACATTCTGCAAAACGGCGAGGATTTCTTCTTCCCGGTTTTTACGACGGCAGAAGAAATGGGTGATTACGGGAA
>JAIKYU010000147.1 GCA_024682835.1 Lachnospiraceae bacterium
GAATGATATAAGCGTTGATGCCAGAGTACGTATAGCCCGCGAGGTTATCGGTAATATTCTGATACACCGCGACTATACTAACGCATTTCCGGCGAAACTGATCATCGAAAAAGATGTTCTGCGCACTGAGAACTGGAGCAAATCCCGGTTCAGCGGACCACTCAGCATCAGCAATTTCTCACCGTACCCTAAGAATCCGCTTTTGGCCAGCTTCTTTGTGAATATCGGCCGCGCTGATACGTTGGGTTCCGGCATGAGAAACCTTTATAAGTATACGAAGCTGTATTCTCATGCAGAGCCGATCTTGACGGAAGGGGATGTTTTCAGGGTTGTTATTCCGCTCAATCCGCATGCATTAGCTTCAGGAAATGAGGCTAATGTGAAGCCAATTGATGCTAATCATGACGCTAATCGTGATGCTAATGAAGCTAATCTTGAGGCTAATAGCCAGGAAATATATGATCGTATTCTTGAAAAGGCAGAATCAAATCCGCAAATTACTCAGAAAGAGCTGGCAGATGCTCTTGGTGTATCGAGAAGTACAATACAGCGGGCAATGGATGAGCTGAAGGAGCAGAAGAGATTGGAACGGCTAGATGGAACCCGTGGATATTGGAAAGTGAACAGGAAATAAAATCTCAACTTCCGAGTAAATTAACTCTCGAATAGAGGGTTGGACATTGTCAAAACGCTTGGAAAGCGCAAAATATTGGGATTTTTTCCTGAGAATAGCCGCCCCGGTCTTGGTCGATTGTGACATTGGTGCCTGACATTGGTGCCTGACACCATGAAATGTTTATAAACTGCGATCAAAAGCATAGTCGAGTATTGATTTAATCGCAAAATCATGGTACCCTTATCCAGGAGGAAAGAGGTGGTATGTATATTGCCAGAGATATTGAGGGAATTCTGCTGGATGCGGCGGATTCTTTTCAGGTAATAACGATATATGGAAGCCGTCAGGTTGGCAAATCCACTACGGTGGATCATCTTTTTGGAGACAGTTTTTCATTTGTGACGCTTGATGATGCGGAGGATCTGGATCTGGCTTTATCAAATCCAAGGGCTTTTCTTGAATCACACCCATGGCCTCTGATCATTGATGAAGTACAAAAAGCGGTCGGACTGCTTAGTGAGATTAAGAAGATCGTCGATGGGCAGAGACGTGTCTGGATGAAGAAAAATGAACCGAGACGGCTGATGTATGTGCTGACGGGATCGAACCAGTTTGAGCTTCAGGAGGGGATATCAGAATCCCTTGCCGGAAGAACTGCGGTTATCAATATGTCCGGTTTTACGCAGATAGAGAAACGGTGCATGGCCGGGTCATTATTTGATGTCGATCTGCAGGATTTGCTGAAAAAACAAGGTGAGCAGAAAGATTTTTACAGGAGCAGTCAATCCGTATTTGAAGATATTTTTCAGGGTGGGATGCCGGATATATGCACCGGAGAGTCCAAACGGGACATGTATTATAAGGCATATATCGACACTTATATCGAGAAAGATGTGCGGAAGCTTATCAGCGCATCCAGTGAAATGCAGTTTCGCAGGTTTATCTCGCTCATTGCGCTTCGAACTGCACAGGAAGTCGTATACAGTGAAATATCCAATGCGATAGGCATAAATGTGGATACATGTAAACGCTGGATATCGATATTACAAACTTCGGGGATCATATATCTGCTTGAGCCATATATGGCAAATGCCTCCAAGCGCATTATCAAGGCACCCAAGCTATACTTTATGGATACGGGGCTTTGTGCATATCTGTGCAAATGGCCAAATGCCGGGATGCTGATGGACTGTGCGATGAGCGGCGCTTTTTTTGAAACCTATGTGGTCAGTGAAATAATAAAGAGCTTTTATAATCATGGAATAGAACCGAACCAATACCTGTATTACTACAGAGATATAGATAAAAAAGAAGTGGATGTTCTTTTGGTTAAGGATGGGGCGTTGTATCCTGTGGAGATCAAGAAGGGAATGATTCCAAATAAACCCACGAAAAACTTCAAAGTGTTGGAGAAGTACAATATGCCTGTCAGGCAGGGGATGGTAATTGATAATGCAGATAAGATCCGTGTTTTGAATGACGCCGCATTCGTTTTTCCGGTGTCCCTATTGGGGTATTAACTATGGCTGCGTTCGGTCTCGGATACGCCATCGGACGCAATTGCAACACAAGAGAATAGCCGCCCCGTCAGCGAAACTTGGGCGGCTAGCTCTTAAAAACCAATTCTAAGGATCGCCTGCCGTTTAGCCGGTGGCATCCTTTTGTAGATTAAAACTAACACTTATGAAGCCGCTTGTCAAGCATAGCGCGAAAGGACGGAGAGATGACGATTTCTGAAAGAATATTCGAATTGCTGAAAAAGCGCGGTATGAGCCAGAAAGAATTTTCGGAGCGGACCGGAATCGCGCAGAGCAGCATCAGTGACTGGAAGCGGAAGCACACAAATCCTGTGAGTGAGAAGATCCTGATCATCTGCGAGACGCTGGGAGTCACGCCGTACGAGTTGTTAAGCGGGACGGAGGGAGAAGGGAGCAGGAGCAATCCTTCAGAGATGATGTTGATCGATAAAAACTCAGAGAACGGACGGGTGATCTGCGAGTTTTTGTCGATGGACAAAGGAATGCAGGGGAGATTAATCGGATATATGGAGGCCTTACGCACCTCGCGGGATCTGTAGGTATATTTTTTGCACCATAATTCGCATAAACGACTATATGCGGCAAACGGGATATTTCGAAGTCGAAAACGTTTTGCTGAACGCGGGATTCTGAAAGATGGGAAGAGGACTGGAAAACTCGGAAGGAGGTACGCCGATGAAGTGCATGAAATGTGGCAAAGAATCATATAAGAGTACAACAACAGAAGCCATTGAAATGGGTTTTGGTTTATTGGTTATTAGGAATATCCCATGTCGATGATTCGTGTTATAATGACCAAATGGCAATGAAGGCGTTTTTCGGTTTTCGTAATGAGGTCATGAAATGAAAAGAAAAGCATTGATATCGGCAACAGTACTTGCGGCAGCCCTGGCACTTACCTCCTGTTCATCGAAAGATGTGCAGGCAGATTCGAAGGCAGATGTGCAGGTTGAAGTGCAAGGAGATTCGAAGACAGACGAGAAGGCGGACGTGCAAGCAGATGCGCAGGCTGGTCCGGAGGCGCAGACAGCAGATGCGCAGGCTGATCCGGAGGTGCAGACGGCACAGGAAGCTTCAGTGGAAGCTGCACCGGATATCGATTATCCGACGCTCCCGCTTCCCGAATTTCATTATTACGGGCCCGAGGACTGGGCAGATTACGGAGACGTCATCAGTCAGTACCTGATCAGCCGGCATCTTGGCGACGAGCATGCGGCAGGGGATCTGGCGACATGCACGCCCATCATATTGAAGGTCGACGAAAGCGATCCGAAGGATGTAAAGGTATGGGGCGATTATCAGCTCAATTCGTATCTGTTGATGAAGACCTCTCTTCTTAACGAATCCGGCGGCAGCTACCCCGCCGTGGTTCACCTGGACACAACGGACACGCCGGTTGTGACCGGTGTTGATTATGTGGAGGACGGATCTTCCTTTGATCCCTCGTTTGACCGTTTGTTCGGAGAAGCCGGATTAAAGGAAGCGTATCAGAAGGAGAATGAAAAGCGGGTCGAGCACATCATCGACGCTTTGTCTTACTACATCAACCATAACGGACTCTATATCACGCAGATGCAGGATTACGGATGGCCGCCCTATCCGATCCCGAATGCGCCCGAGACAAGAGATGAAGATCAGATCATCGATTATACCGGGAATTCCGGCTACAGGACGAAGTATGATATGCGGCAGATCTGTGCGCTCGAAATGAGCGATATGGAAATGTTCAGCAGTGTGGGCAGCGACGAATGGAACAACTTCATCATTGAGATCCGCCGTATAGATGGAAAAGACATCGATGGCGCCATCAAAGAAATCCGTTCATATCTGTATGACCCCGAGGTCGAACTGAAGCGGGAGGACAACGTCAGCTTTGTCGGAAAAGAGGGCTGCACCAGACTTTCGAACGAACCGCCATATAAGGACGGGGATAAGGTCTACACGATTTATATCGTACCGAGAGAAGGGGATCTTTTTGTGACGGAGATTTCATCGGATTACAGCACGGACGAGCAAAAACAGATGCTCACGGACGACATCATCTCCGCATTCCTGGGAAGTATGGAAGTGTACTGATGTACGGTGTCAGACGCCCGGACTCATTACAGCTCCTGCAGGATCGGCCCGAAGGCGCCCGAATAAGAGACAGGCTCCCCTCCTTCTCTCAGATGCGAGGTATCGCCCAGCACCTGGATGCGGAAGATCGCGTTGTCATGATAGCGCCTCTCCTCATTCAGCACGGTGACCGCCGTGGGCGCCGTGTACACACCGTGCCACAGCAGAACCGGCGAGATCCCGAGGAGCCTGCCGACGAGCAGCAGCTCGGCGCCCAGATGGCAGAAAAAGAGCAGGGTCTCATCCTCATCCGTGGGATGGAAACCAGGGCCGTATTGCGAACGGTCCTCATCTGAGGGAATCCCGCGGCCGGCAGGAGAATCCGGCCTGTCCACATGATAATAGGCGTCGTCTCCGTGCCGGTGGTAGCCATAGGAAGCCATCAGCGCATCAAACTCCCGATAAACCAGCGCCGCATTCTCCGCGATCTCCGGATTGGTCTGATAGATCGGCGCCTCATACCAGTGATCCCTGTCATGAAAGAGGGGAACCTGCGTGTAGTATTCCGGCGGCAGGTCCCACGGGACATGCAGACGCCCGGTCAGCGGATCCTCAATCCGGTAGCTGAATTCGCGCAGCCACGGAAGCGTCACCGCTTCCCTTCTTAGCAGCTCCAGTGTCGGTTTGGCAGTCGCCTGCGCCCGGCCGAAGGGCGAAACGTAAATCTCCCGTATATTCCCGAGCACAGCCATGCGCGGCGCAAGGAGTGCCGCCTCCCGTGACCCCTTCTCCGTCAGATCATCGTGCTCATAGTCCGGATCACCATGCCGGATAAAAATCAGTCTCATGGCCTGCGTCTTCCTCCCTTAACATGTAAGGAGTCTGTATGCCTCCTGCTTAGCTGCTTATATACTATAGCACCTGGGTTACTCCAATTTCCAGAAAATTTATGAAAATTTCATGGTGTCAGGCACCAAATCTGTGAAAATTTCATGGTGTCAGGCACCAAATCTGAACCTCTTGTCGGGACCTTGCCGTACGTGCTATAATAAAATACTTACGGCTGTTCCCTTTGCGGTTTGCACAGTCCGGAGCAGACCTGTGTTTTTTGTCGAACGATGGAACGATGAGAGGGTCTATGAAATCAGCATCATCCGCATTGAGCAAAATCTGTCTGGGCATCTATTTTGTGATGTTGATCCTTTTCCTTTTCCGCGCCTTTTCACGCGACGATATGCTGGAATTTATCCGCGCGGGCAGGGAGGCGGATAAGCGCGATTATACGACCGGGTGGATGCTGGATTCCGGGGAACCCGTGGATATCAGCGAGATCAGTGCGCAGCGCTTCGGCGGAAGCTTTGCGGTATCCAGGGTTCTTCCGGCATCCATGGAGGAGACGGATGCGATCTATTTTTCCACGAGCAATCTTCGGTTCCGTGTATATGTGGACGGACAGCTGATCTACAATTATGATACGAAGGAAAACCTGACGGGCACCGGAGACGGAATCTCCTATCACCTGATCGGACTCGGGAGCAAGGATGAAGGCCATACGATGCGGATCGAGGCGGAGGCGGCCTTTGCGGACGGTCACGGCGGCCGTGTCAATGACATGCAGTACGGCTCCGAGGAGCTGTACCGTTATGCGGCGGTGCGCAAAAACCTGCTGGACTTTGACCTGTCCGCCCTGATGATGCTTTCCGGAATCATCATTCTGGCGTTCTATTTCGGACTGCGGCGCAAAACCTCGATGTTTCATTCGCTCTGGGCACTGGGGGTTTCCGTCCTTCTTTTCGGCACGTGGAGTCTTTGCGACACCGGATTGCCGCAGCTTCTTACCGGGGTCGTCTACACGGCACGGGAGCTGGTCTACGTGATCCTGCATCTGGCGGGTCTGCCGCTGGTCTATTTCGTCAATTCCAGAACTAAGCGGAACCGGCCGGTCTATCTGTATCTTTCCTTCCTGGTGACGGTCTTAAGCTGCGGCTGGCTTATGCTCTCGCGATATGTACTCGGTATGGACATGCATACCCAGGTGGCCCCGATCTATCTTTCCTATATCGCGGCGCTGGCCATTCTGGTCGTCATGCTGGTCGATAATGAAGCCTTCTGCAGGAAGCAGGGCGTGTCGTCCGTTATGAAGTATTTCTACATCGGCGCAGGGATTTTTATTCTTTGCTGTCTCATTGATATGGGCAGATATTCCATCGGTAAGAAGGGGTCGATCGGCCATGGGAGCTGGTTCAGATTCGGACTTGTGATCTTCTTTTTCTTCATGGGGCTTCAGCTCTTTACGTGGTGGTCGGAGGAAAAGACGTCCCTGGAGAGGGACCGCTTCGTCAACCGCCTGCTGCAGTATATCATGGGACCCCTGGATCCGGAGAGAAAGATCGACAAGGTGCTCGAGTATCTGTGTGAGGAGCTGCATGCCGACCGCGCCTATATCTTCGAAGATATGCGCGACGGGACCTTTGACAACACATACGAGTACTGTGCCGCCGGCGTCACGCCGGAGATCGCCAACCTCAAGGGTCTGCCGTATGAGGGAACCGTCGATGCCTGGTATGAGGAATACAAAAAGGGCGGCCATGTGCTGATTTATGATCTGGAGAAATACCGCTCCGTGAGCGAAAACATGTACCAGGTGTTAAAGCCGCAGGGCATCCGCACGCTGGTTACGGGACCCCTGATTCTGGAGGGGGAGTATATCGGCTTCTTCGGCGTGGATAATCCGCCCGTCAAGAGGATGGAGGAGATCTCGGAGATCATCCGGCTCCTTATGTTCTTCTTATCCGGGCTGGTCGCACGGAGGGATTACCACAGGCAGCTGATGGAATACAGCTATCAGGACGCGCTCACCGGTGTGGGCAACCGCCGTGCCATCCGGGAGTTTGAAAAGGAAAGGCTCGACACGTCGCGTCCATACGGCTTTGTGATGTGCGATGTCAACGGCTTGAAGTCTGTGAATGACCGTGAGGGACATGATGCCGGAGATGCGCTGATCAAGAGTGTCGCCTCCTGCCTGACGGAAGTTTTCGGGCACGAAAACGTCTACCGCATGGGCGGCGACGAGTTTGCGGTGTACGCGTTCGACGGGAGCGGGCAGGCCTTCGAAGAAAAGATGGCCATTCTTCGGCGCATGATCGCCGGAAAGGGGCATCATGTGGCGGTCGGCTCTTCCTATGCGGCCGGCGGTGACGCCGACTACAATGCGCACCGGCTGGAAGCGGACAACCGGATGTATGAAGAGAAGCGCGCCTATTACCGCGCGGGCAATGACAGACGAAAAGCAGGGGGGACAGACGCCTTATGAGCGTCAGAATATCGATCATCACCGTATGCTCGAACAGTGAGAAGCATATCGAAAGAGCCATAAAAAGCGTGATAGAGCAGACGTATGATAATGTAGAAT
>JAIKYU010000030.1 GCA_024682835.1 Lachnospiraceae bacterium
TATATGCGAAAAATACGTTGTTCATACGAAAGATTATAAGAGGGAAAATGGTATTAGTTATATCCCGGTATACATGGTACCGTTTTTATAAAAGGTTGTGACATTATAGCATTGAAGAACTGTTATATTACTTCTCGATCTGTATGAGCGAGGCGAATTAACTAATGTTATCAATCGGGTTGTCGAGAACATAAATCACAGCTTTACAAAAGAAGTCATGTCTTATCTTTACAATGTGAAGCCACGGAGCACAGAGATTATAGTCGATGAGATGCTTTATTACGGGCTTGGTACGGAGAAAGAGTAATGAGCAAATTGGAAATTTATATCTGATTATCCGGAATATGACATTGATGTAAAGCTGTGTGCCTTTATGGCTGCGGAGATGAAGGAAGCGGAGCGAGAGGATGAAGCGTTCAAGCAGGAGAATTAGCAGGGTTTTATCAATACTGTTGGGAGTTTCAATGATGTTTTCGTTATTTGGATGCGGAATGCAGAAACTGGATGGTGACGGCATGATATATAAACCTGCGTAATGTTTGTTGTTAACATTTTATCTGTGGAATATAGTTTTATTTTGTTACTGATTCAATGAATAAGCTGTTGATAATTTAGATGGATTAAGCGTTTTGGATTAGAAAAAGCTGAATGCAGTTATATATACATTACTTGCAGCATTTATACCATTGTGGAAGTGAAGGCTTGGAAGGGTTCTAAAGCTGGAAGGGGAAGTCTGAAGAGCGGAATCGGATGGCTGAGTATGGACTTCAGCAAGAGATTATAACTGAATAACGAAATGTTATTGAGCCTGTGAGCATTTGGAGAAATCCTGATGTTCACAGGCTTGTTTTCGTGATAGCTCCATGAATTTTGCCACCGTTTTTACTAATAAGTCAATAAGTTCCTTGAAAACCGCATAAAATCAACCGATTTCGAATTTTTTATCTTGACAAGTCGCGTCACTTAATAGTATAATTATACTAGAAAGTGAGGTGCAACACATGGCAAGAATAGGCAGACCGCCAAAGGCGGACAGTGGTTATCATGTATCAGTACACACAGCCAATGGTTATCGTTACGCCAGCACGCAACCACTCGTCGATGATCAGAGTGGCGGTTCCGGGAAGCGCCATCACATTCACTGGGGCCGACTGGAGGATGGCAACGTATTCATTCCGGGTAAGGCATATATCCTTGCCTCTCCTCAGGAAAGACGGAAACTTATCTTTCCTGATGGCTGGGATCTGTCTGCCATCGATCAGCTTTCCGGAGCACGTAAGCCGGGCCGCCCATCCTATGATGGTGAAGATCTTAACCGTTTCTACGGAGACATTTGGTTGTTAGAACAATTGAGCAACAAACTTGGGCTCCGTAGAGATCTCATGGTCGTGTTTAACGGTAACGGCGAAATAGTCGATGACATCCTTACACTTGCCTATTTCCCGATCATTAGCGACTATGCCTATCGACGTCTTCCGAGATGGCAGCGGATCGTCAAAACACCATCGGATCGGGAATTGATGCCATCGTACGTGACCAAACTTACACAAAGCATTACAGAGCAACACCGAAAGGAGCTCCTGGAAATTCGTTCCGCAAGGCTGGGGGCAGAAGAGCTCCTGGCAGTTGATTCAACATCCAGATCCGCCTGGGGCGATAAGCTTGCGGATATCCATTGGGGGAAGAACAAGGATCGCCTTCCGCTTCCTCAGGCAAAAGAGGTTGTTGCTTATACTCTCACCAGCCATATGCCGGTTTATTACCGGACATTTCCGGGCAACATGCCGGATTCAAGGAGCCTGCAGGTTATCTTAGCCGACATGGAACACGCGGGGTTCAAGGATGTGATCTTTGTCACGGATCGCGGCTATGAATCAACCCGTAACCTGGAGACCTACATCGTCAAAGGATTACCCTTTATTGCCTGCTCCGAAGTTGGCCACGGATATGTCCTTGAACAGATCACTTCCTTTGGCGAATTCAACACCCGCCCGGATAGCATGGAAGTGGATCCCGATCTGCAGGTTTACTACAAACAGTTCAACTACACATACGACGTAAAGGGCAAGGGATCAGCTATTAAAAAGGGCTCGCTTACGATCAACCTGTACCTCGACCCCATCCGCCGGAGTTCCGAACTTGTGTACCTGGATTCAGAGATCAAGCTCCAAAAAGAAGAGATCCTGAACCGGATACGAGAGCAGATCCCTTGCGAAGATGATGCATCTCTGAAGCGGAAACTGCGTTACTACAAGATCAAGTACGATCCTGCAACCCGGTTGATCGAGTCTTATTCTCTTGACGAGAAGAAAGTGGCAAAAGCGAAGAAAACCTCGGGTTTCTTTGCGATCACTACTTCCGGCGTGTCGATGAATGCTATAGAGACGTATAAGCATTATCGACTGCGTGATGAGCAGGAAAAGTACTTCCAGCAGATGAAAGGACAGCTGCACTTCGACAAACAGCAGAACAGTTCGGAAGAAGGAAAAACGGGAAGGCTCTTCATCCTCTTTCTGTCATTGATCCTGACATCACATATCCGTTATGTTTGGAAGACTACGAAGCTTTATGAACTCTTTGAGTCTTCGCTGGATATCCTTGATGAGATGCGGCCGATCCGCTGCATCGAGCATAAGAAAAAAGCGAAGATCAACACCCCCTTTGTCGGTGCGCAGGTAGATATATGCGAGGTTTTTGAAGTTGACATACCCGATGACTGCAGTCCCGACTATGTGTCGAAACGCAAGTCACCCAGGCGCCGTGGCCGTCCGCGCAAGCCGCTAAAGGAGCGCGAGGTTTGAGGCAGAGTTTTTAGTATAATTTGATGCAAAATTCCTGTTACTTATGGAGTAGCGCAATTGTACTCTTAGAATTTCATAAACACGGAAGATTTCTTTGGGATTTTTTTCGTGCGTTTTCGTTTTCATTGGTGGCTTTTGCGATATTCCACCATAGGACAGCAAAGATAACCCTGAGATTGGGAGAGGGGAGGTACTTATGGACGGAGTGAGAATTCTTACATCAAAGGATGTATCAAAACGGCTGGGGATGGGAATCAATCAGACAAGAGCTCTGATCCGGCGGAAGGATTTCCCGAAGATCATGGTCGGGAAGAAGGCACTGATACCGGAGGACGCTCTGGAGGAATGGATTCACAGCAGCATTTACAAGAAATATGATATATCCGTATAACACAAGAGCCGGACGAACTGTCCGGCTCAAGTCTTTCCATATAGACTGTATTAGTTATCTTCTTCCACGTATGGGACGCTATAGAGCGACTTTTCTTCGGACTCCTCTTTTTTTGCGTCATACTCAAACTTCGCATAGACATCATCGATCTGTTCGTTGATGATGTTGTAATAGATTCTCGTGGTGGTGCCCACATCGGAATGACCGGCCTGCTGACTGATTACTTTGATGTCCGCACCGTGCCGGATGAAGTAGGAGATCCCGGTATGTCTCAGACCATGGATGGTCACATGCTTCGTTATGCCGCAGCGCTTGAAAGCGGATTTGAGAAGCGTGATCAGGTTCTGAGAAGCGAAGGGATTCCCGTTTACCGTATTGAAGATGAACGTGCGGGGATCGATCTCATTATTTCCGTTCAGCACATCGATCCGTTTGGTCCTGAGGAGCCGCAGATGATTATTCAGGGCATCCATGGCCTGCGGGGAGAGTTTGATCACACGCCTGCCCATCTTTGTCTTGGGGGCAAACAGCTTCCATTCCCATTTGGGTTCACCTTCCTTGATGTCCTTATCATCCCGGCGTACGCGTGCATATGCCTTATAGATTTTGATCGTCCGGTTCTCAAAATCGATATCCCGGTACTGGATGGCCTGGCATTCTCCGAGACGCACATAGGTCCACATAATGAAGAGAATCATGTAACAGGCTGAGGTGGGCTCCCTTTTCATGTCCTCAGACAGTCTTGCGATTTCGTTATCAGAGAGAACTTCCATCTCGCCGGTATCGACAATGCCATCTTCGTCGATCTTCAGAGCCTTCTCTCCGCTGGGAGATTTGACGAAAAGCATCGGATTGTCCCTGGGGCTTTTCATATAGAAGAAAGAGAAGAACATGCTGTACATCTGGAATGTCTTCTTTGCCGTGGATATGGACTTGTCTTTGTATATCCCGTTCAGGAATACCTGAATATCCTCAGCCGTGATGTTGGAGAGCATCGTCCGCCCAAGCTTTGTTCCCTTGCAATAGGTCTTATAGGTGCTGTAAATCGTATCGTAGGAACGGGCCTTCAGTTCCGGCTTCTTATAGGTCTCCAGCCATTTGAAAACAGCCTCCTCGAGAAGGATCTCGTCGTTAACGGTACTCTGTGTGCTGCTCGTGCTTACCGGATCTCTGGCAAATATGCTGAGTTTCTCATCTTCCAGATACTCCGATTCCTTCTTTTTCATTTTCATAATGGCTTCGCGTTCCGTCCTCCCATAAACGGATACACGTTTTCTGGCATCATCACCGATCCATTTGGTGAGAACACAGTAGTCCCTGCCATTTATACGCTTTTTGGTCATGGAGCCTTCGCCATGGGCGCGTCTGGATGTTGTCTGTTCCTTGATCATTCTCGACATAATCTTCCTCCCCCCATGTTATAATCCGGAAATGCCGTAAATACGCCATTTTCGCTTTCGTTTTACCACCATTTGCTATTCATAAGCATAACGCATTTTCCGCGGTTTTACAAGCCTGTTTCCGATGGTTTTATAAAGGTTTTAGAATTAAATACTTCCCGCAACTATTACAACCTTAAAGCGCTGTTATACAACCGTTTGACACTATTTCTGTTTCGATTTGGAACATGGGTACATGTAGTATTTACCCCCATGTTTTAATACGAATTAGAACATGGGATTTTACCACCATTTTCCCTGCGGTTTTACTACCATTTTTAACTCCATTTTTACCACCATTTTTTGGTGTTTTTGAGTGCTTTGAAGTGGATTTTAGTGGTAGAAAGTTTATTGATAAGACCACCTGATGGCATGAGAAAACCCAGTAACCATGGGCATTTTAGCTTGATTACTGGGCTTCTTTTGGAGCAGGGGAAGAGGGATTCGAACCCCCATGAACGGTTTTGGAGACCGCAATACTAGCCATTGTATGATTCCCCTGTATCCGGATACGTTGAGAACGCATCCAAACTTCGTCAATTATATGTGTAAAAAGTACCCGTGTCAATAGGGTTTATCATTTGACTTTTCCGCATGGATTGATTACGATAGCAGACATGGAAAATATGGGAAAAAAAAGGGATGAGAGCGTCCGACGGCTGACTGCGTTTGTGCCGGCGGTTTTGCTGATGGCACTCATTTTTTTCTTCTCTGCGCAGCCGTCGGAAGAGAGCAGCGTGACCAGTGAATTTATCGGGGTCAAATTGTTTACGGAGGCAAATTTTCTCTTCGGTTTCGGCTGGGATCTGGACAAAATCTACCTGATGTCCGAGGACGCACAGCACGCCATTCGCAAGGCGGCGCATTTCACGGAGTATCTGGTGCTTGGCATTGCGCTGATTCATGGCTTTCGCATCAATTTTCCGGCAGGAACCATGCGTGCGCGGCAGGCCTATGGCAGATGGGGGTTGTGCTCCCTGCTCTTCGGAAGTCTGTATGCGGCAAGCGATGAGATTCACCAGTGTTTTATACCGGGACGATACGGGGCGGCAGGGGACGCGATGATTGACTGCGCGGGCGTGCTGACGGGCATCCTCCTGGCGTTATGCGCAGTCGCGTGGAGGGAAAAACGCAGACAGCGGAAAGCGATGCGCCGGAACGGAACAGCGGTATATCCCGGAACGGAGCCGGATGCCGCTCAGGGCAGCAACGCGGGTATCGTAGAGGTAAGGTGATGAATGGCGCAATCATCCGGCACAAGCTGAAGCATAATTCGGAGCGGCTGCTTTCGGTTTTGAAATGGACCGTTCTTTCGCCTGCGATCGGCGCGCTTCTCGGGGTGTTCGGCGCGATCTTTCATCACGGGATCCGGCTTGCGAATGCGTATCGCGAGGCGCACCCGTGGGTGCTGTTTCTGCTGCCGGTCGGCGCGGTGGGGATCCATTTACTGTACAGGGTTTTTCACGATGAGAAGGACGGCGGGACCAATCTGGTGCTGTCGGCCATTCATGCCAAGGACGATATTCCGCTGCGCATGGCTCCGCTCATTTTCCTGTCGACGATATTCTCCCATTTTGTCGGCGCCTCGGTCGGACGGGAGGGCGCCGCGCTTCAGTTCGGCGGTTCAATCGGCAACTTTTTCGGCAAGCTGTTCGGCTTTTCCGAGACGGATAAGAAGACGATGATCATGGTGGGCATGTCCGGCGTTTTTTCGGCGCTTTTCGGAGCGCCTATCGCGGCGGCGTTTTTTTCCATGGAGGTGGTGAGCGTCGGAATCATGCACTATGCGGCCCTGATGCCCTGCGTGCTTGCCTCGCTTGTCGCACGCACGGTGGCTGCGAGGCTCGATACGCCTGCCGCGGGGTTTGATATCGGCCAGATTCCGGCCTACACGCTGTCGGGAGGCCTCAAGGTCCTCCTTCTCGCCGTTTTATGCGGCCTTCTTTCGATCCTGTTCTGTCTCTGTCTGCACCGGGGCGGGGCGCTGGCAAGCCGCTTTGTTCCCAACCGGTATGTGAGAGCGCTGCTCTTCGGCAGCGCGGTGCTCGCGCTCACCCTGCTCGCCGGCGATCAGACCTACAACGGAGCAGGTGTGGATTATATCAATGCGTGTATTCGCGGGGAGGGACGGCCTCTGGCCTTTCTCATAAAAATCCTGTTTACCGCGCTGTCGATCATTGCGGGATACAGGGGCGGCGAAATCGTGCCGTCGTTCTTTATCGGTGCGTCGTTCGGCTGCATTTACGGGGAACTGATGAACTTTTCTCCCGGGTTCTGCGCGGCACTCGGCATGGGCGCCGTTTTCTGCGGGGTTACGAACTGCCCCGTCACCTCCTTCCTGATCTGCTGTGAGCTGTTCGGTTTTGAGGGGGCGCCTTACTATCTGCTGGCGCTGTCTTTTGCCTATCTGCTGTCCGGCTACTACGGGCTCTATACCAGCCAGACCATCGTCTATTCCAAGTACAAATCCAATTTCATCAACAAGGAGACGCACTGACGAAGGAAACGCAGACGCCTGCTTCGCTTTCGGTGTGTTTTGTGATATACTGAAAACCGCTGGACGTGCCGCGGAAATTGGTCAAACGGATCGATTGCGCGAATCAATCGCCATGGTGGCAGAACGGAGGGAAAAATGAAAATCTATTCAGTGACGGACGCGGAATTCAAACCTTACGGAAAGGTGCTTGCCGGCTATCAGACCGATGCGCTTTGCCGGGCGCTTGATGAGAAGACGCCTCTTCCGGAAGGGGTGGACTATGTGATGAGCGAGGCGGCGCTTGAGTATACCGATCTTTTCGGATCGCTTCAGAACAATGCCTACGGCGGCATGCCGATCCAGATCGGTTACTGCAACGGCCACAACACCAGACTGAATTGCCTGGAATATCACAGGGACAGCGAGTTGAATATCGGTTCCACGGATTTCATTCTGCTTCTTGCCAGGGCGGAGGATATTGTGGACGGAAAGCTGGACACCTCTAAGGTGAAGGCGTTTAAGGCGTCAAAAGGACAGGTGGTGGAGGTCTATGAGACAACGCTGCATTATGCGCCCTGTTCTGCGGCGGCAGGAGCGGGCTTCAAGGTCGCGATCGTTCTGCCCAAGGGAACCAACGGCGCGGTGCCGAAGCTGGAGGCCAAAAACGAAGAGGATCGGTGGATGACCGCCTGCAACAAGTGGCTTCTGGCGCACGCGGAATCCGCTGAAGCAAAGAGCGGTGCCTATGTGGGCCTGACCGGCGAGAATATCGATATTGCGGGGCTGATCTGAAGAATAAAGGGGTTGAAGTAACGTTTGTACCATATCTTGATTTCCTTCCTGATCTCTGATACTATATGTAGGAAGTGGTGAATGCCAAATGGCAGAATGAAAATCAGGAAGGGGCGGCTAATGACTTTTGAATTGTGGCTTTTTGCCATGAAGAAGCTTGGACAGACACCGGATGCGGCCAAGCTGGTTTTTGATAATATGCCGGATGCCGAAAAGGAAGAGCTGGTGAAGGAGTACCAGGCAAGCGGAATGTCCTCCTGACGGCGGTTTTGGCGTGTGAGGATCTGGTTTGAATCGCGGATACCCCGTGGCAGGGAATGCTTACGGGGTATTTCCGTTGAGTGCACGATATGCACAACGCAAAGGGGGATGGAATCATGAGTGACAAACCGATAGTGACCTTTACGATGGAAAGCGGAGATACCTTCCGCGCGGAGCTGTATCCGGAGATTGCGCCGAGGACGGTGGAAAACTTCATTTCACTGATTCAGAAACAGTTCTACGACGGTCTCACCTTTCACAGGATCATCAAAGGCTTCATGATCCAGGGCGGCGATCCGGACGGCAACGGCACCGGCGGCCCGGGGTATCACATTCCGGGAGAGTTTGCGCAAAACGGATTTGAAAACAATCTGAAGCACACGAAGGGCGTCCTGTCCATGGCAAGAAGCGCTGACCCGGATTCCGCCGGTTCGCAGTTTTTCATCATGCATGAGGAGGCACCGCACCTGGACGGTGCCTATGCGGCTTTCGGCAAGGTCATTGAGGGGCAGAGCGCAGTGGACGCGATCGCCATGACAAAGACGGACTGGAATGACTGTCCGCTGGCGCCGGTGGTGATCAAAAGCGTGACGGTTGAGCTTCCGGCAGAAAACTGAGGGCTGAAGGCACAGCATGGACCGTTTTCGTGTGGCGCCGGTGACCTGGTGCCTGACCGGAATCAACGTGCTTCTGTTTGTGCTGGAAACAGTTGCCGGCGGGAGCACCAGCACCCGCGTGGCGCTGCTCTTTGGCGCGCAGGCGACGCCGTATCTTCTTGCGGGGCAGGTCTGGCGGCTGGTGACGGCGATGTTCCTTCATTTCGGCGTGCTGCATCTTGGCTGCAATATGATATCGCTGTATCATCTCGGGCCGCCGCTGGAACGGGTGTATGGAAAAGGACGGTATCTTGCCGTCTATTTTGGAGCCGGCATCATCGGGAATCTTACGACCTGGCTGCTGGAGATGCGCAGTGGAGAGTATGCGGTATCGGCGGGCGCTTCCGGAGCGATCTTCGGATTGTTTGGCGCCTATCTGGCTCTTGCCCTGATTCCGGATATGCGGCGTTTTCTGTCCCTTCGGGGAATTGTGATCACGCTGGTGCTCAATATCGCCTACGGACTGACTTATTCCGGGGTCAACATGGCGGCGCACGCGGGCGGTCTGTCCGGAGGATTCGTCATTGCATCGGTCATGGTTCTGGTGTGGCGGTGCCATAACAGAGCAGTCCGTGAAAACAACCGTCTGCAGGATACGTCGGGATACCCTCGGGAATGATGAAACGCGAATGAGGAGATTTGTTGAAATCAGAAATAGGCTGATTGTCGCGGCGACGGTTTTGACCGTCGCCGTGGTTTGGTGTGTGCCGACGGTGAGAGCCGACGAGCGCGCGGAGCTCATTGCGGAAATGCAGGAGCAGGAAGCACAGACCCAGCAGACCATCTCCGACCTGGAGAAACAGACAAAGGAGACACGGGAGGCCATCGATAGCCTGCAGGGACAGAAGGAGGCGACGCAGAGTCAGGTCAACAGCCTGGAAAACCGGAGCACACAGCTGGCGAGCACGATCAGCGGCTACACCGATCAGCTGGATGATCTGAGTGAGGAGATTGCGGGGACAGAGAGTGAACTGGCGGTAGTTTCCTCGGAGATCGTCCGTCTCAATGCGGAGCTGCAGGCCGCTCACGCGGAGGAGGTCGCCCGCTACGGGCTGTTGAAAAAACGGATGCAGTCGGTCTATGAGAGCGGCGGAACCGGCGGCATGATGCAGGTGCTGCTTACCACCGGCAATCTGCAGGATTTTTTCACAACGGCGGAGTATCTGAGCGCGGTGGTCAACTATGATTTCAGAAAAATCAGGGAATATCAGGCGCTGCAGGAAGATATCGCCGCCAAGACAGCGATTGTGGAGGAAAAGGAGAGCGAGCTGGACGCCTATCAGGCACAGCTGGATGAGCGGCACAGCGAGCTTGCGGATCTGACCGATACGGTGCGGGGCCAGCTGGACGATACAAGAAACAGCCTGTCATCCGAAAAGGGAAAGCTGGTTGACTACACCCGGAAGCTCGAAGAGCTTGACGGCAAAATGAAGGCGCTGGAGGCACAGACGGCCGCGGCTCAGGCAAAGCTGGCGCAGCAGTTCGCCGCACGCCTGGAACTGATGCGGGAGGACACATCCGGTTCCTACGCTGCGAGCGCCTCGGAACTGGAGTGGCTGGCCGCAACCATTCAGGCGGAGGCAGATGGGGAATCCTATACCGGGAAGCTCGCCGTCGGAAGCGTCATCATGAACCGGGTCAAGAGCTCGGCGTTTCCCAACGATGTGGTGGGGGTGATCACGCAGAACATGCAGTTCGCGTCCTATCGTTCCGGCAAGGTGGAGCTGATCATCTCGCGCGGCCCCAATTCCACCTGCATCCGCGCTGCACAGGAGGTTCTTGACGGCGCCCGCGTGGGCGATTATCTGTTTTTCATGACCCAGTATTACGCGGACTACTACGGAATCAGCGAGTACACCATGATCGGCAATCATGCCTTCTTCTACCGCTGGATTGTAAAGGAAAAACCGCCCGCCGAGGACGCGGAGCAGGAGGATGACGGCGGCGAAGAAGACGGCGGCGAAGAAGACGGCGGCGAAGAAGACGGGGGCGGCGACAGCGATGCCGGAGAGGAAGAGAGCAGCGGCGACGGAGAAAGCGAAGACGGTGAAGAGGACAGCGGAGAGGAAAGCGACGGCGAGTCGGAGGATGGTAGTGAATGAGGCAGCCGGCGCGAAGGCGTTTGACGGACAGGGACGGCGATGAGAAGCATCCGGGAGGCGGTTGATTACCTCAGACAATACGACGGGCCTGTGATCAGGCTCATGGAGGTGTGCGGGACGCACACGGCGCAGATTGCGGAAAGCGGTATACCGGCGATGCTCTCCGAGCGCATCCGGCTGATTTCCGGCCCGGGCTGCCCGGTCTGCGTGACGGTGACGGCATTCATTGACCGGCTGATTGACCTTGCACGGACGGAGGGGGTGACCGTGCTCACCTTCGGCGATCTGATGCGCGTGCCGGGCAGCGCGGAGAGCCTTGCTGATGCGAAGAGCACGGGCGCTTCGGTGGACTTTGTCTACGCACCGGCCGAAATCCTTGCAAGAGCGCAGGCACAGCCGGATCGCCGGTTTGTTTTTGCCGCGATCGGATTTGAGACGACGGCGCCCGTCTACGCCATGTTAATGGAAGAGGCGATAGAACGCGGGGTGAAAAACGTCAGGCTGCTCACCTCGCTGAAAACGATGCCGAAAGCGATAAGCCGGGTTGCCGGGATGGCTGCACAGGCAGGCAGACCGTTGGATGGGTTTCTTGCGCCCGGTCATGTCTGCGCGGTGGTCGGGATGTCGGATTATGAGCGCCTGGCCGGTCAGCTTTCGCTGCCGTTTGTGATATCCGGGTTTCAGGGACCCGAGCTCGTCGCCTCGATCTACGCACTGGTAAAAATGCGCGGGCAGGCCGCTGTCCGGAATCTGTACCCCTCTGTTGTGCAAAAAGAGGGGAATGAGAAAGCCAGGGCCGCAATCGACAGGTTTTTCACACCCTGCGACGCCGGATGGCGCGGAATGGGCGTGATTCCGGATTCCGGGCTGCGGATCAGGGAGGAATACGCGTCGTTCGATGCGGGGAGCGAGAGACTCACGGAGGACCGGGCGCCGGAGGGGTGCCGCTGCGGCGAGGTGCTCACCGGGAGCATTGCACCGCCTGAATGCCCCTTCTTCGGCGGGGGATGCACCCCCGGACATCCGCACGGCGCCTGTATGGTTTCCCCCGAGGGAAGCTGTCACACGTGGTTCAACAACAACCCGCGGACACCATAATCTTTACATTCATCGCAGAGAGGAGGCAGAGGAATGCGTATCACCATGGCTCACGGAAGCGGCGGGCAGGAGACGGAGCAGCTCATCCGCGACGTCTTTGCGGCGGCTTTTGACAACCGTTTTCAGCGGGAGATGGAGGACGCTGCCGCGGTGCCCGGGGCACAAAGGCTCGCGGTCACAACGGATTCCTTTGTCGTAAGACCGCTGTTTTTCCCCGGCGGCGATATCGGGAAGCTGTCCGTCTGCGGTACGGTTAACGATCTTCTGATGCGCGGAGCCGTGCCACAATACCTGACCTGCGGATTTATTATTGAGGAAGGAACGGAGAGTGCCATCCTGGAGAGCGTGACGGCCTCCATGGCTGAGACGGCGGCGGAGGCGGGCGTCCTGATCGTGGCCGGCGACACCAAGGTGGTGGAGCGGGCGCATGAGGACGGGGGGATCATCATCAACACCGCCGGTGTCGGATTCCTGCGGGAGGATACGGAGATTTCCGCGTCGCAAATTGTCCCGGGTGACAAGGTCATTTTGTCCGGCAGCCTGGGAGAGCACCATGCGGCGATCCTGTCGGCACGCATGGGAATGCAGAATGCAATCCTGTCGGATGTTGCGCAGCTGACGGAGCCGGTGAGCATCCTGCTGGGAGCCGGAATACATGTGCACGCGATGAGGGATGTGACCAGGGGCGGACTGGCGACGATTCTTCACGAATTTGCCGCGCGTTCCGGACTGACCTTTGTGCTCTCGGAGAAAGAGATTCCGGTGAGCGACATGGTGCGCGATTTCTGCGGAATCCTGGGACTGGACCCGCTGATGATGGGAAATGAAGGGAAATTCGTGGCTGCGATCGCCGGGGAGGACGCGGAGGAGGCACTGCATCTGCTGAAGGGAACGGCCTGCGGCAAAGACGCCTCGATCATCGGCGAGGCCCGTCCCCGGGAGGACGTGCCGGTGATCATGGAGACCCCGATCGGCGGAGAGCGGGTGATTTCCCCGCTTGTCGGCGAAGGCCTGCCGCGGATCTGCTGAAGGATGGATGGAATGCGGATCAACCGGTACCTGGCTGCCTGCGGCGTCTGTTCCCGCAGGGACGCGGACCGTCTGATTGAAGAGGGCCGTGTGACGGTTGACGGACACACGGCAAAACCGGGGGACCGGGTGGAGGACGGCGTTTTTGTGCTCCTGGACGGCAGGCGGCTTTTGCCTGCGACGGAGCATGGCCTGTATCTGTACTATAAGCCGCGCGGCGTGGTCTGTACCGACCGGGATGCGCACGCCAAACGGACCCTTGCCGGGGAGCTTGAAAATCATCCGGCGCTTCCCAAAGGACGGCGCCTTTTGTATATCGGACGGCTGGATAAGGAATCCGAGGGGCTCCTTTTGCTGACGGACGACAGCAGGCTGAAACGGGCGCTGGAATCCGCGGAAAGCGGTATTGAAAAGGAGTATCTGGTCGAAACGGATGTGCCTCTTTCCGGGGAGGCTGTGCAAAGACTGGAAAAGGGTGTATACTTAAGCGATTTGAATCTGTCGACCAGGCCCTGCAGGATCAGGCGGACGGATGACCTTCATTTCCGGATCACGCTGACGGAAGGGAAAAACCGTCAGATCCGGCGGATGTGTCTGACGGAGGGCGTGCAGGTTAAGCGGCTGGTGCGTGTGCGGGAGGGCTGTGTCCTTCTCGGAAGCATGAAACCGGGAGATCTTGCGGAGGCGGATGAGTCGGTGAGACGGCAGTTGTATCAGGAGGCGGAGCTATCATGAAGTTTCTTAGGGCATTGCGAACCCTGTTTGTCTTCCTGCTGACCGGAATCCTTGCGTTTCTGGTCTTTCTTGTGCTGGTGATCGAGGTGCTGATCCATGGCCCCTCGGAGAGTGCGCGCAATATTTTCGTGCATTCCTGTCAGGAAACCAGCGCGTTGAAATTCGTTCCGCGGTGGTTTCTCGGCAACGCGGAGGTGGATCGGATTCTGGAGCCGGCACCGGAAGAGCCGGATGAGTTTGTCGCCCTGTCGTATGATACGGCCGGAGATGACTTCGCGGAAGCAGACGGAGGAGAAGCCGGGGGCGCGGCGGCTGAATCCGCGGAACAGGCGGAAAACACCGAACCGATTGTGATCAAGGATATCAAGGGCGGCACCTATCGCGGCAAGCTGATGATCGTTGCGGATCCGAAGCGTGTCATCGTCGGAACCCTGAAGAATTACGGCCCGGGGGTGGCAGGCAGATACCTGATGGACTTTGTCGCGGATTACGGCGCTGTCGCCGGGACCAATGCCGGAGGCTTCGATGATCCGGAAGGGCACGGCTCGGGCGGCAGCCCCGACGGGATTGTGATTGAAAACGGGGTGATCCGTTACGGCAGTGCGGGAGCAGCCTACCGGAATGTCATCGGCATCGACGGCGAAGGCGTGCTTCATGTCGGCAACATGTCCGGGCAGCAAGCTCTGGATGCGGGCATTGTCACCGGCGTCAGTTTTTCTCCCGGAGAGGTGCTCGTGCAGAACGGCATCGGTACCGAGAATCTGCAGAGCGGGATCAATCCGCGGACGGCGATCGGGCAGCGCGCGGACGGCGCCATGCTTCTCTTAGTGGTGGAGGGCAGACATGCCGGAAGCCTCGGGGCGTCCTATGAGGATCTGCGGGACATCATGCTGGATAACGGCGCGGTCACAGCTTCCATGCTGGACGGCGGCACCTCCTCGGCCATGGTGTACAACGGCGAACAGATCACCCGCGGTTCCAATCTGATCGGCAGCCGCAGGCTTCCGACGACGATCCTGGTCATGCCGGAGAGAGCGTCATGAGAAAAGGAACACGGATCGTATTTGTCTTCTATCTGCTTGCGCTGATCGCCACAGGGGCGGTGCTTCTTGTGATTCTGTGGCAGCAGCTTGGCCATTACCAGGCGGATCTGGACGCGGAGCAGGCGGAACAGAGCACGCTGAAGCTGGAGGAGCGGGCGCCGCAGATCGCTTTTGAACAGTATATGGCGGAGCGTGAAAACGACCCTGCCTGGTGGTCGGAGCAGCTGATCAGGCAGCGTGAGGCGGACGGCGAAGAGATGCTGGAAACCGCGAAGCAGGTGCGCACGTATTTTGAGGATCTGCTCGCAGCCAACACCACGCAGCTGTTCAAGGCGGATACCTGGACGGAACAGGCACCGGTCTACAAGGTCCGGATCGGGGAGGGAACGGGTGCTTCCGCTACGGTGGCCCTTACGGGTTCGGGACTTTCATGGACGGTTTCCGATGTCAGAATCTCCGTGCGCGGAACCTGCTCCGGAGAGACGGAAGCTCCTGCCGGGGCCACGGTGCTGTGCGGACGGTCGCCTCTGGGGGAGGAGTACATGCTTCCGGACGGCGTGTCCTATTTCCCTTTCCCGGAATATGGGCAGGTGTTGGAAAACCCCGTTACCTGGCATCACTGGCAGGTGTCCGGCCTGTTGTGCGAGCCGGAGATGACCGTCCAGAATACCGCGGATGCGGGCTGGTCGGAGGCGGATCAGTGCACGGTGCTCTATGGCACTGAGGAGGACGCGGAACGCTTTGACGGGAAAGCGGAGGAGTTTGTGCGCGCCTACCTGCGGATGGCCACGGGCGGCAAGGATGATACGGACGCGCATATGGCGGCCTGCCTTGCGCTGGTCAGGAATGACAGCACCGCACATGAGCTGCTGGTCGGATCCCGGGGGAGCTTTTCCGTCACCATGGCCTGGTCCAATCTGGAGGTGGATATCCTGTCGAGGAACCCTCTGATCCGCTGGGCTGACAACGCTTACAGCGTGGATATCACCTATCACGCCTACGCCAGCATCGGCGGAGCACGAAAGGATTACTCCGAGGAGGATCAGACGATTCGCGTGCTGTTTTTGAATCAGGGAAAAGGATGGGAGATCTGCGCGTTTCAGATGATTAACTAGCCGTCCTTTCCGGCGGCAGCGTTGACACTGTACGGAAAAGTGTCTAAAATAAAGCGGATCGGCATCTAAACGGTGTAAGTCAGATGTAAAGCAACGTTTAAATAGAGGAGGAAACGGATCATGGCAGAGAATAACCGGGTGACGGAACCCTATCATCACGCCGAAATTGAGGCAAAGTGGCGGGAAAACTGGAAGAAAAAGCCGGTCAACACACCAGGAAAGGATAAGAAAAAGTATTACTGTCTGGACATGTTTCCCTATCCGTCCGGTGCGGGCCTGCATGTCGGCCACTGGCGCGGCTATGTGATCTCCGACGTCTGGAGCCGGTACAAGATGATGAACGGCGGCCACTACATCATCCATCCGATGGGGTGGGATGCCTTCGGTCTGCCGGCGGAAAACTACGCGATCAAGACGGGACAGCACCCCTCGATCTCCACGGCGTCCAATGTGGCGAGCATCAAGGAGCAGGTGAAGCAGATCGGTGCCATCTACGACTGGGATATGGAGCTCAACACGACCGATCCCGCCTTCTACAAGTGGACCCAGTGGATCTTCGTTCAGATGTTCAAAAAGGGTCTTGCCTATGAAAAGGAGATGCCGCTGAACTGGTGCCCGTCCTGTAAGGCGGTTCTCGCCAATGAGGAGGTCGTGGACGGCAAGTGCGAGCGCTGCCATGCCGAAGTGACAAAAAAGAATCTGCGCCAGTGGATGTTAAAGATCACGGCGTATGCCGACCGCCTGCTGGAGGGTCTGGACGGCCTTGACTGGCCGGAAAAGGTCAAGAAGATGCAGACCGAGTGGATCGGCCGGTCTTACGGTGCGGAGGTCGATTTCCCGGTGGACGGAACCGACAAGGTGATCACGGTCTACACGACGAGACCTGACACTCTCTACGGAGCGACCTTTATGGTCCTTTCGCCGGAGCATGCGCTGGTGGATGCGATCACGACGGATGAGCACAAAAGCGAGGTGGAGGCCTACTGTAAGGCGGCCGCCAACAAGAGCAATGTGGACCGCGTGCAGAATAAGGACAAGACCGGCGTGTTCACCGGCGCCTATGCGATTGATCCGCTGAATCAGGCTAAAATTCCGGTCTGGATCTCGGACTACGTCCTTGCGGACTACGGCACCGGCGCCATCATGTGCGTGCCCGCACACGATGACCGCGACTGGGAGTTCGCTAAGAAATTTGATCTGCCGATCATTCCGGTCATCAGCCCGGACGGGCAGGATGTCGATGTGAGCGAGGGCGCCTACACGGCCGCGGTCGGCACGATGATCAATTCGGGCGACTGGAACGGCAAAAAGAGCGAGGACTTAAAGCGCGAGGCACCGGCCATGATCGAAAGCGCGGGCTTCGGAAAGAAGACGACCAATTACAAGCTGCGCGACTGGGTGTTTTCACGCCAGCGTTACTGGGGCGAGCCGATTCCGATTGTGCACTGCCCTAAATGCGGCGCGGTGGCGGTTCCGGAGGAGGAACTGCCGGTGATGCTTCCCGAGGTGAAGAGCTACCAGCCGACGGACACGGGAGAGTCCCCGCTTGCCGCCATCGACGAGTGGGTGAACACGAAGTGTCCTTCCTGCGGCGGCCCTGCAAAGCGGGAAACCAACACGATGCCGCAATGGGCGGGTTCTTCCTGGTATTTCCTGCGCTATGTCGACGTCCATAATGATCAGGCACTGGTGGATCGCGCCAAAGCGGACGAGTATCTGCCGGTTGACATGTACATCGGCGGGGTGGAGCACGCGGTTCTGCATCTGCTCTACGCGCGTTTCTACACGAAATTCCTCTATGATATCGGCGTGGTGGGCTTTGAGGAGCCCTTCCGCAAGCTGTTTAACCAGGGCATGATCCTCGGCCCCAAGGGCGTCAAGATGAGCAAATCGCTCGGCAACGTGGTCTCGCCGGACGATATGATCCGGGATTACGGCTGCGATTCCCTGCGTATGTATGAGCTCTTTATCGGGCCTCCGCAGCAGGATTCCGCCTGGGATGAGCGAGGCATCGACGGGGTGTTCCGCTTCCTGGTCCGTTTCTGGAAGATGGTGAACGAGAATATCGGCAGGGATGTGCCGGAGACGGAGGAGCTGATCCGTCTGCGTCATCAGCTGATTCACACGATCTCTTCCAGACTGGAATCGTTCCAGCTCAATACGGTCGTCTCCGGATTTATGGAGTTTAACAACAAATTTGTGGAGCTGACCCAGAAAACCGGCGTGGATCGTGAGACGCTCCGTGTCTTCGTGCAGCTCATGGCTCCGTTTGTCCCGCATCTGGCGGAGGAGCTCTGGGAGCGTCTGGGCGGCACGGACAGCGTTTTCCATTCGGTCTGGCCGAGGGCCGACGAAGCGGCGATGCAGGAAAACACCCGTGAGATCGCTGTGCAGGTAAACGGCAAGGCGAGAACCGTCATTCGCATCGCGGTGGACGCGGATAAGGAGACGGTCATTGCGCAGGCGAAGGAGGCGCTCGGAGATCGGCTGGCCGGAACCGTAGTCAAGGAAATCTATGTGCCGGGCAAGATTGTCAATCTGGTCGTGAAGCCGTAATCTGAGAAAACCATGGGCTTTTACATCACCGAGGCGAGGGGGACTGACGAGGTCGAGCGTTACCACCGCAGGACAGACCGGGGCGAATACCTGGTTCTGGACACGACGATGCAGGGGGAACGGGTGCGGCTCCTGTTGGTGAACGGCATCCAGGAGTCCGCGACCCATCTGGATCCTGATCGGAAATACGAACCGATGTTCCGCTATCTGTCCTCCTTTCATGAAATTGTGGAATCCCACCCCGATCCGCGGCGCGTGCTGCTGATCGGCGGTGCGGGCTTTGCGTATCCGAAGCACTTTTTTTCATCCGGGCAGCAGGGCTCTATGACCGTGGTGGAGCTGGACGGGCGGATGATCCGTCTTGCGCGGCGTTTTTTCTTTCTGAACGAGCTGGAAAAGGAATACGATCTCGTGCGGTCCGGACGGCTGGTTATCGAAGAGAGCGAGGGGCTGCGTTTTCTGGAATCCTCACAGGATTCCTGGGATGTGATCTTGAATGACGCCTATCTGGGCAATATCCCGGATCAGGGGCTGCTGTCGGATCGGGGCGTGGAGGCGTGCGCGAGACATCTTCGCCCCGGCGGCATCCTGGTGACCAACATCATCACCCCGCTCGCCGGAGAGGGAGCCATGGAAGGCATGCTGGCAAAAGCCTGTTACGAACAGCTCTTTGATCATGTGGAACTCTATTCCTGCACGCCCACGCATTCCCTTTTGATGCGGCAAAACTGCATGCTGGTGGGACGGAATTCCTGAAATGACGCTGGAAATCCGGCTTTTATCGGAGACGTACCGGACGGCGCTATTGCCCGGCGCGGTTGTGATCGGCCTGTTCTTCGGATCCTTTCTCAATTGCACGGCCATGCGCATTGTGCGCGGACAGGACTGGGTTCGGGAAAGAAGCAGGTGCCCCGCGTGCGGCCATGTGCTCTCCGCCCTCGATCTCATTCCCATTGCCGGATTTCTGATCCGGCGGGGAAAGTGCGCCTGGTGCGGCGGAAAGATTTCCCTGCGCTATCCGGTGACGGAGCTGCTTTTTGCGGGAATCACGGGGCTGGTGGTGTGGAAGACCGGCCTGTCGATAAATACCATACGTTATTTTATTTTTGCCTGTTCTCTTTATGTGCTCTCCCTCACGGATATGGAAGCGCGGCGCATTCCAAACGGATGTCTGTTCACGGCGCTTGTGGGGTGGCTTGTGACCGAACCGTGGCTGTTTCGCGGATGGACCGATCTGTGCTGGCATATCGCCGCCATGATCGGCTGCTCCCTTGCCGTGCTGTGCCTTTCCCTGATCATGGATCGCGTCCTGAAAAAGGAGAGTCTGGGCGGAGGGGACGTGAAGCTGATCGCGCTGCTCGGTCTCTACCTCGGCGTCGTGGGCACGATGTTTGCCCTGTTTTTTGCCTCGGTGCTGGGCATTCTGTATGCGGCCGTCAAGGGAAAGCTCGGGCGCGGGCAGGTGATTGCCTTCGGACCCTTCCTGGCCGCTGCGGGCTTCGTGATGGCTGTCGCGGGAGAGGGACTCGTTGCGCGGTATATGGGGCTGCTGACCGGATGGTAGCCCGCGCAGGCAAAAGTGTTTGGCAGATGGTGCGGATCGTTGTATAATAGGAGCGTTGTTTTACAGAGGAGGAAACCGATATCATGAAACAGGATAACGAGGCCTTTTTCAGCCGGCCGGTATCGCTGAATGAGCAGAACAACCTGCTGCAGATCGAGGAGCATATGTATATTCTCGATGACGTCGAGAAGCCCAACGTGTTCCGCAACATGTTCCCCTACTCCGAGATTCCGAAGATTCCGTTCAATGACCGGATCGTGCCCCACAACATGCCGCGGGATATCTGGATCACGGACACGACCTTCCGGGACGGTCAGCAGTCCCGCGCGCCCTACACGGCGGATCAGATTCTGCACATCTACGATGAACTGCACAGACTGGGCGGTCCGAAGGGACTGATCAGACAGAGTGAGTTCTTCCTTTACAGCAAAAAGGACCGCGATGCGGTGGATCGCTGCCTCAACAGGGGATATGATTTCCCTGAGGTCACCAGCTGGATCCGTGCGAGCGAGGAGGATTTCAAGCTGGTCAAGGAAATCGGCATGAAGGAAACCGGTATTCTGGTTTCCTGCTCGGATTATCACATCTTCCTGAAGCTCAAGATGACGCGCAGACAGGCGATGGAGCATTACCTGTCAGTGGTGCGCTCCTGTCTGGAGGAGGGGATCAGCCCGCGCTGCCATCTGGAGGACATCACCCGCGCGGACATCTACGGCTTTGTAGTGCCGTTCTGCATTGAACTCATGAAGCTCAAGGATTCCTACGGCATTCCGGTCAAGGTGCGTGCCTGCGACACCATGGGGTATGGCGTGAATTTCGCCGGTGCGGTTATCCCGCGCAGCGTGCAGGGAATCATTTATGCCCTGCACACCAACGGCGGCGTGCCCTCTGAGCTCATCGAATGGCACGGACACAATGATTTTTACAAGGCGGTGACCAATTCGACCACCGCGTGGCTCTATGGCTGCGCATCGGTCAACACGGCTTTGTTCGGCATCGGCGAGCGGACCGGCAACACGCCGCTGGAGGCAATGGTCTTTGAGTATGCCCAGTTAAAGGGCACGCTGGACGGGATGGACACGACGGCGATCACCGATCTGGCCGAGTATTATGAAAAGGAGATCGGTTACGTGATTCCTCCGAACACGCCGTTTGTCGGAAAGAATTTCAACGTGACCCGCGCGGGAATCCATGCGGACGGTCTGCTGAAGAACGAGGAGATCTACAACATCTTCGACACGGAGAAATTCCTGAACCGCCCGCCGGTGAGTGCGGTTTCCAACACGTCCGGGCTCGCGGGCATCGCGCACTGGATCAATGTCCATTACGGACTTAAGGAAGGCGAGACGATGCAGAAGAACTCTCCGCTTGTCGCGGAGGTGAAGGCGTGGGTCGACGAGGTCTATGCCGGAGGACGCGTGACGGTACTCACGGACGAGGAACTGGAGGACCGGGTTGAGGCGGCGGAAAAGAAGCTGGGGATTTCGGTGTCCCGCAAAGCGGAGGTGTAGGCCGGAACCCGCACACAGAAAGGAGTCTTTGGTATGGCAAAGATTGAGATGAAAACACCGTTGGTGGAGATGGACGGCGATGAGATGACGCGGATTCTGTGGGCGCTGATCAAGGAAAAGCTCCTGCTCCCCTTTGTGGACTTAAAGACCGAATACTATGATCTGGGCTTAAAGAAAAGGGACGAGACGAACGATCAGGTGACGATCGATTCCGCGGAGGCGACGAAGCGCCTGGGCGTGGCGGTGAAATGTGCGACGATCACGCCGAATGCCGACCGGGTAAAGGAGTACGACCTGAAGGAAATGTGGAAATCGCCCAACGGAACAATCCGCGCGATCCTTGACGGGACGGTCTTTCGGACGCCGATCACGGTGAAGGGGATCGAGCCCTGCGTGAAGAACTGGGTGCAGCCCATCACGCTGGCCCGCCATGCCTATGGCGACGTGTATAAAAATGTGGAAATCCGGGTGCCGGGCGCCGGGAAGGCCGAGCTGGTCTTCACCGATGAGAACGGAACGGAAACAAGAAAACTGATCCAGGAATTCAAGGGCCCGGGCGTCGTGCAGGGGATGCACAACCTGGACGCTTCGATCGAAAGCTTTGCGCGCGCCTGCTTCCAGTTTGCACTGGACGAAAAGAAGGAGCTCTGGTTCGGCACGAAGGATACCATCAGCAAGACCTATGACGCGAGGTTCCGTGAGATCTTTGAGACGGTCTATGAGGCGGATTACCGGACGAAATTTGAGGAGGAAGGCATCACCTTTTTCTATACCCTGATCGACGACGCGGTCGCCCGCATCATGAAATCGAAGGGCGGTATGATCTGGGCCTGCAAAAACTATGACGGCGACGTGATGAGTGACATGGTTTCATCCGCCTTCGGATCGCTGGCCATGATGACTTCCGTCCTGGTGTCCCCCTCCGGCGTCTATGAGTATGAGGCGGCGCACGGCACGGTTCAGCGGCACTACTACAAGCACCTGAAGGGGGAGGAGACCTCCACCAATCCCGTGGCGACGATCTTTGCCTGGACGGGCGGCCTGAGAAAACGGGGAGAGCTGGATGGATTGACCGATCTGGTTGATTTTGCCGGAAGGCTGGAAAAAGCCACGCTGGAGACCATTGAGAGCGGAGTCATGACCAGGGATCTGGCGCTTATCACGACCCTGCCGAAGGAACAGGTTGTTGTGAAAAACACGGGGGATTTTATCGACGCCATTGCAGAGCGGATGTAAGGTCAGGCAAGACGCTCCCATTCCTCATACAGATCCTTCAGACGCGCATTGATTTCCGCCTGCTCGTCTGAAAGCTTCCGCAGTCTGGCCAGGTCGGTTCCGACCTCCGGAAGAGAGAGTTCCTCATCGATCGCCCGCACTCGTTCCTCGAGACGGGCGATTTCTTCTTCGCACTTTTTCAGTTCATTTTCCCGTCTTCGCTGCTCCTTCTGCTGTTCCTTCTGCGCCTGCCAGTCCGCCTTGTTGTCTTTGGACGAGGAGGCCGGCACGGCTTCCTCGTCCAAAGACTGCATGCCGGGGAAACCGGGCGCATCCAGCCTGTTCATGCGCTCCTCCCGATGGGCGGCGTAGTAGTCGTAATCGCCGATGTAGTTGACCAGCTGCCTGCGGGTCAGCTCCAGAATCCGCGTGGCGGTGCGGTTGATGAAGTAGCGGTCGTGGCTCACATAGAGCACGGTTCCAGTGTAGCCTCGAATCGCCTCCTCCAGAATCTCCTTGCTCGTGATATCCAGGTGGTTGGTCGGCTCGTCCAGAAGAAGGAAGTTGGCCTTGGACAGCATGAGCTTCAAAAGCGAGAGGCGGCCCTTCTCTCCGCCGGACAGATTGCCCACCTGCTTGAACACGTCGTCGCCGGTGAAGAGAAAGGCGGCGAGTCTGGTGCGGATCTCCGTGTTGTTCATGTCCGGGTGGGCGTCCGAGATCTCGTCGAAGAGGGTGTTGCCGTCGTGCAGCACATGGTGCTCCTGATCGTAGTAGGCGATCTTTACCCGCACACCGGTGGTGACGCTGCCACGGTCCGCGGGCAGCAGATTGTTGATGATCTTTAAAAGCGTGGTTTTTCCGGTGCCGTTGTCACCGACGATGGCCACATGCTCCCCGCGCTTGATTTCAAAGCTCAGATCGGAAAACAGGGGGTTTTCCGGGAAGGACTTGGCGAGGTGCTCGACCTTGAGCACATCGCCCCCGCTCTCCACCGAGGGGGTGAGGGTCAGATGCATGTCGTCGCGCGTCTGCGTCGGTTTGTCCAGCACCTCGATTTTCGAGAGCATTTTTTCCCGGCTCTCCGCGCGCTTGATGGATTTTTCCCGGTTGTAGGATTTGAGACGGGCAATGACCTCCTCCTGGTGGCGGATCTCCCGCTGCTGGTTCATCCAGGCGTGGAGCTGGTCCGCTCTGGCCTTGGCTCTTTTTTCGGCATAGGCGCTGTAATTGCCGTTCCAGACGGTGAGCCGGGTGGCGTCAAGCTCCGCTACCTTCGTGACGATGCGGTCCAGAAAATAGCGGTCGTGGGACACGATCAGCACGGCGCCGGTGTAGTTGCGGAGATAATTTTCCAGCCATTCGATGGCATGCATGTCAAGGTGGTTGGTCGGCTCGTCCAGGATGATCAGATCATTTTTCTGGAGAAGAAGCCTGCCGAGGGCGACACGGGTCTTCTGCCCGCCGGAGAGGGTGGAAATCCGCTTGTCCAGCTCCTCGTCCGAGAATCCGAGCCCGCGTGCGACGCCGACGACCTCCCCTCTTATGCCGAAGCCGTTTTCCCGGGAGAACAGGTCGTTCAGACGGTCGTGTTCCTCGACGGCGGAAAGGAGCTCATCCCCGTACAGCCGTCCCATTTCCTCCTCCAGCGCGCGCAGGCGGCTTTCCGCATCGAGAAGATCCTGTTTGACGAGAAGCAGCTCCTCGCGAATGGTGTTGCTGCTGTCGAGGTTCTGGTTCTGCGCCAGGTAACCGATCCGCAGATCCTTCGCGAAGACGACCATCCCCTCCTCGGGCTCCAGCTCCCCGAGAAGCACGCGCAGGAAGGTCGTCTTGCCGGCGCCGTTGATACCGACGATGGCGGCCTTCTCCTTTTCTTCCATGCGGAAGGAGACGTCCCGAAAGATCGGCACGTCATTGAATTCCTTTGACAGATTGTGGCATTCCAGTATGTTCATGATATAATGATTTTAAATGCCAATGCATTGCAGCGGATTGCGAATGGTCGGCGGATTGAGGGGCACTACGAACACTTGGCGAATGCGAAGCAACGGAGCAATCCGTGGGCATCATTTGGTGTAAACTGACATTTGATATTACATCATTCTATCAATCGCGGCAATCCTTGGCAAGCGTGAGGACGGAAAATGGAAATGACAGGAAATCAGAAACAGGCCGACCGCCCGGTTTTCGTGATCGGGCACAAGAATCCGGACACGGATTCCGTCTGTGCGGCACTGGCCTACGCGGCTCTGAAGTGCAGGCTCACCGGCGGCAACTATGTCGCTGCCCGCTGCGGACACCTCAATGAGGAGACGCAGTTTGTCTGTCACCGCTTCGGCGTGCAGCCGCCGCTGTATATCAAGGACATGCGCACGCAGGTCAGGGACATGGAGATCCGCACCCTCTCCGGCGATTCGGAGGAGCTCTCCCTGAAGAAGGCGGGCGAGGCGATGCGGGAAGCAGGCGTGGTCACGCTGTGTATCACAAAGGAGGGAAAGCTTGCCGGACTGATCACCACAGGCGATATCGTTGCGGCCTACATGGATGTGGAGGATGAACGGGTGCTGGCGGAGGCGCACACACCCTATCGGAATGTCACCGAGACCCTGGACGGCGAGATGGTGGTCGGCGAGCTGGACGACTGCATGGAAACCGGCAAGGTGGTGATCGCGGCCGGCAATCCGGAGATGCTGGAGGAGGTCATGGAGCCCGGGGATCTGGTGATTCTCGGCAACCGGTACGACACCCAGCTGTGCGCCATTGAAATGGACGCCGGCTGCATCGTGGTCTGCGACGGCGCGAAAATCGCTTCCTCCATTCAAAAGCAGGCAGCCGAACACGGATGCCACGTGATCTCCACGCCGCATGACACCTTTACCGTGGCCAGACTCATCAACCAGAGCCTTCCGGTGCGCGCAATCATGAAGAAGGACGGCCTGGTGAGCTTTCGGATGGATGATTTCATCGAGGACATCGAGCCGGTGATGACGCAGATGCGGCATCGTTACTTCCCGGTGCTGGACAAGAACGACCATTTTGTCGGGATGATCTCCCGCCGTAACTTTCTGGGCGCAAAAAAGAAGCAGCTGATCCTTGTCGATCACAATGAGAAAAGCCAGGCGGTTCAGGGACTGGAGGACGCGGAGATCCTTGAAATCATCGATCATCACCGTCTCGGCACCGTGACCACCCTGACGCCGGTGTTTTTCCGCAATCAGCCCCTGGGCTCCTCCTCCACCATCATCTATCAGATGTACCGGGAGAGCGGGGTGGAGATCGATGAGAAAACCGCGGGCCTGCTGCTGGCGGCGATCATTTCGGACACGCTGCTCTACAGGAGCCCCACCTGCACCGCCATCGACCGGGCGGCAGGAGAGGAGCTGGCAAAAATCGCAGGAATCGACGCAGAACAGTTTGCCAGAGAGATGTTTCGGGCCGGTTCCCACATGGCAGAAAAGACGGCGGACGAGATTCTCCGCCAGGATTTCAAGCGCTTCTCCATCGGAGAGAGCACCATCGGCATCGGACAGATCAACGCCATGGACGCGGAGGAGCTTAAGGACATACGGGAAAAGGTGCTGCCCGCGCTCACGGACAGGCGTCAGACGGAGGGACTGCAGATGCTGTTCTTCCTGTTGACGGACATCATCGCGGAGACCTCGGAGGTGCTCTTCGACGGGAAGGACGCCGCCTGGACCGTGGAACATGCCTTTTCCTGCCCCATTGATGAGGACGGCAAAAGCGCCGTGCTGCAGGGAATTGTCTCCCGCAAGAAGCAGTTTCTTCCGGCGATCGTTGAGGTTATGCAGAGCTGACGCATGTTTCAGAGCAGAATCTTTAAGCAGATATTCTTCAGTTACATCCTGATCATCGCGGTCAGTATGTGCGCCTATGCCGCATTCCTGGTCTATCAGAGCAGACAGATCGCAAGGACGCAGACGGAGCGGGAAAACGAGCTCCTGCTCCGCGCCGCGGCGGATATTGTGGACGACCGGATCGAGGCCGCACAGGACATCGTGAGGGAGTTGAAATACTCCACGGTCATGCGGGATCTCTACATGTCCGCCAGGCTCTCCAGCGCGCTGGACACCTACAGCGACTATGCGGTGCAGGAGGAGCTGCGCAGCCTTTACTCCGCGCACGCCGCGCATCTTTACGGATTCACGGTTTTCCTGGACGGCAATGAACGCGCCTACTCCGCGGGCGGGGTCGTTCATCTGGATGCGCCGTTTGAAATGCCGGAGGAAACCTGGCCTTTCATCCGCTGCGGATCCATCGCCGATACCTTTCACTTTAAAAATAACAAGCGATATTTTTATAACAAGCAGGGACTCCTGTATTGCGACGGCTACACCTGGCAGCGGGGGGTGGATGTCGGCGTCATCTGTGTCTTCATCGACCCGGAGGAGACGGGACGCGCACTGGAGCGGGTGCTTGGAGATGCCTACGGCGTGCGGGCCGTAAACGGCGATGGGGTGTTGTATGCCGTCGGAAAGACAAACGGACAGATTGCCCTCACGCGCGCATCCGCGGTCTGTGACGGGCTGAATTACGAGCTTTACGGCGAGGCGCCGGTGCTGTTCGGCACGGACTACTTCCTGTTCGGCATGCTGCTTCTTTTGGGGCTGATCTCCATTTTCCTTATCTGGCTGGCCTTCTGGCAGAGCAAGCGGTACTATAAACCGATCGGGATGCTGGGGGACATGGTTTCCCGGGACAGCGACGCGGAGCATCCCGAGGCGAAAAACGACGAGATGGACGGAATCATCCGGGGGATCGAAAACCTGATCGGTGAGAAAAACCGCTATCACGAAAAAATGCTGACCATCGGCCCTTACGCGGGCGCGGGGATGCTGCAGGCGATTGTCGCCGACGGGACGGGCGGCGAGAAGCTGAGCATTCTGACGGACGAAGACTTCCTTGACCTCAGGCACCTGTACTATGTGGTCGCCGTGGTCAATTTTGCCTACGAGGAGAGCCGCGCGGCGGATGAAAGGCTGCGCGGGCGGCTGGACGCCGTGCTGAGACAGGCGTCAGAGGCATGGTCGTCAGAGGAACGGCACATTGTCTGGTATTTTCGGGATGTGTATAACGCCTACCTGATTGTCAATGACGACGAACCGGAGCTGTCCGAGGATCTGTTTTTCGGACTTCACAGGCAGATCGCCGCGGCGGCCGCGCCGGAGCGGATGATGGTTTCCATGGGAGTGGATCGGCCGCGTGAGGATATCATGGAGCTGAAAACGGCCTGTGTTCGGGCGATGAGTGCGCTGGACGGCGTGCTGCGCGACGGACGCGGGGAGATTTTCTTTGCCGAGGAACAGACGCAGACCCGTGTCGAGCACTATTTCCCCGCGGGATTCCGCGAACAGCTGCGCGGATGTCTGGAGCGCCGCGACCGCGACGGGGTGCACGCGCTGCTGTTTGACATTTATAAGAAAAATCTGGATCTGGATGCGCCGGCCGAGGTGTACCGCGCGCTGCTGGACGAATTCTACCCCGCCATGCTCAAGACCGTCCGGGAGACAGCAGGACTGGCCGCCGTGCATCTGAATATCCGGCGTACGGAGGGGCTGATGACCCTGCAGGAGATCTTCGACTACTACGACGCGGCGCTGATGTCCGTGATCGATCTGCTGATCGACAGCGAGAAGAGCAGGGACGAGACGGACCGGGTGGACGATGAGATTCTGCAGTATGTGGATGATCATTTCTGTGACCAGGATATATCCCTGCAGCTTTTGTCCGATCGTTTCCGCGTCAGCAATAAATATCTACTGTTATTATTCAAACAGCGTCATGGAACGACCTATCTGCAATATCTTCAAAACAAACGGATCGCGCGTGCGGCGGAGATGATCCGCGAAGGCGGCCGTTCCCTCGCTGAAATCGGCGAGATGGTCGGCTATCCGAACCAGCTCACCTTCCGGAGAAATTTCAAGGCGGTGATGGGGGTCACGCCGTCCGAGTTCAGAGAGCCGTAAGCCATTGTTCAGTGCCGGGCACGCACTTGCTGCCTGGCTGCGGCCCAAGCTGATTCAAGGGGCGGAAAGATTTGAACCCCCCGAAATTTTTGATTCTGTACAATGTTTTCTCCCGTGAGATACAATGACGGCAGCAGGTCAATCTTTTTTCTCTGCGGGAGGACAGGATGGCAAAAAAGAAAAGTCAGTCGGCTTACACTGAGAAAAAGCTGCCGCTAAAAAAACGGATCTACCGCGATCGGTATCTGCTGTGCATGATGGTTCCGGTCGTCATTTTCTTTGCCGTGTTCTGCTATTTCCCGATGACGGGACTGATCATGGCCTTTAACAAATACCGGATCGGATCCGGCATCAAGGGCGTCTATACCAGTCCGTTTGTGGGAATGCAGTGGTTCAATCAGTTTTTCCGTTCGGTCTATTTTTTCAGGCTGGTGCGCAACACCTTCCTGCTGCAGTTCTGGTCACTGATCATCGGGTTCCCGATTCCGATCCTGTTCGCGGTCGCCGTGACGCAGATCAGGCGCAAGCCGATCCAGAAAACGGTGCAGGTGGCGACCTATCTCCCCTATTTCATTTCCACCGTGGTTGTCTGCGGTATGATCAACAACTTTCTCTCCCCTTCTGGAGGAATCGTCAATCAGATGCTCAACCGGTTCGGGATCGAGAGCATCAACTTCATGAACCTGCCGGAATGGTTCCGCAGAATTTACGTCATTTCCGGATCCTGGCAGAGTTTCGGCTTCAACTCCATCATCTTTGTGGCAGCCATCATGGGCATTTCCCCGGATCTTTACGAGGCAATGCGCGTGGACGGCGCAAACAGAAGGCAGATCATCTGGCATCTGGTGCTGCCGTCGATCAGACCGACGATCATTCTGCTGCTCATCATGACCCTCGGCAGCATGATGAGTGTCGGATTTGAAAAGGTGTATCTCCTGTATAACACCGCGGTTTATGAGACGGCAGACGTCATTCAGACCTATGTATACCGGCAGGGTATCGGAACCAGTCCGCCGAACTACAGCTTCGCGACGGCGGTGGGTCTGTTCAACTCCGTGATCAATTTTGCGATCGTGTTTGTGGCAAACCGCATCAGCAGAAAAGTGACGGACACGGCGATCTGGTAACGAAAAGGAGCAATCGGATGAAAAAGCCATTCAAAGGAACGCTCGGAGATTTTCTCTTCGACCTGCTGATCTGGATTTTCCTGGCGCTGGCCGTGGTGGTGTGCGTGTATCCCTTCCTCTATGTCCTGTCGGTCGCCATCAGCTCCGGCGAGGCGGTGAATAAGGGACTGGTGGTGCTGCTGCCGGTGGATCTCAATTTTGACGCGATGCTGACGGTGCTGAAGTATAAGCAGCTCTGGATCTCCTACGGCAACACGCTGTTCTACACGGTGTCCGGCACGCTGTTAAATGTCGTTTTCACCTGCCTGGCGGCCTATCCGCTCTCCAGGAAGCGATTCTTCCTGCGCAAACAGCTGAATTTCCTGCTGGCTTTCACGATGTATTTTTCCGGCGGCCTGATCCCGATCTATATCGTCGTGACAAACCTCGGACTCTATAATTCCCGCTGGGCCATGATCCTGCCGGCGCTGATTTCCGCGTACAATGTCATGATCTGCCGTTCGGCGTTTGAGTCCATCTCCGAGGAGCTCTTTGAGGAGGCAGCGATTGAGGGGGCCAACGATTTCTTCATCCTGACGCGGATCGCCGTTCCGTTAATCAAACCCACGCTGGCAGTGCTGACGCTTTATTATGCGGTGGCGCGCTACAATGATTTCTTCAGCGCCATGCTGTATATCACCGATCCGGCCAAGGAGCCGCTGCAGGCGTTTTTGCGCAGAATCCTGCTGCAGGCCTCCACGGAGATCATGCAGACCACCTCGCTCTCCATGGGCGCATTGTCCCAGTCAACCATCCAGGTCCGCTATGTGTGCATCGTGGTGTCGGTCATCCCGATCATGCTGGTGGTTCCGCTGGTTCAGAAATATCTTGTGCAGGGCACGATGCTCGGCGCGGTGAAGGGATGACGGAGTATTTGAAAGCATATCATGGGATTTTTTAAATCCGTGGTATAATAGAGCAGTCATCATTTTTAAATGAAAAGGAGGAGAAAAAATGAAGAAAAGAATCGTGGCGATGCTTCTTGCGTCCTCGATGGTTGTAGCGTCCCTCGCGGGCTGCGGCGGCGGTGCGGCTCCTGCTCCGGCACAGACACCGGCTGCTGACACGCAGACGGAGACTCCCGCTCAGGAAAACAAGACCGAGAAGGTGGATGCCGACATCGAGCAGGCGGAAGCAACCGCCGAGGAATCCGGCTATGTTTACGAGGGCACGGCTCCGATCACACAGGAAGCCGGAAAGACCATCAAGATCCTCGCGGAGACCTCCAACTACACCAATGTCGACATCAAGAACGCGGAGATCGTCAAGAAGGTGGTCGCCGATTCCGGCGTCGCCGTTGACTGGGATCTGGTTGACTACAACAACTATCAGGACAGCGTGACACCGAGACTGTCCACCGGTCAGGCGAATGCGGACATCGTGCTGCTTCCCGATCAGGACACCAACCAGACCTACATCAAGTCCGGCCTGTTCCAGCCGCTGAACCAGTATTTCGGTTCCATGCCGAATTTCACGAAGTGGCTGCAGGACAATCCGGTCATGAAGGCCGAGCTCACCGCCGAGGACGGCAACATCTACTATGTGCCCGGCACCAACGTCGGTAAGGATTATCAGCCCTGCCTGATGTACAACGTGGTCTGGCTTGAGAAGGCCGGCATGTCCGCGCCCAAGACGCTGGATGAGTTCGTCGAGCTCCTGAAGTACTTCAAAGAAAACGACATGAACGACAACGGCGATAAGAATGACGAGATTCCGATGAGCATCATGAAGGATTTCCTTCCCTACATGTTCGGACCGGCCTTCGGCCTCGATCTGGTCAGCGGCTTCCAGGCGGATGCCAACGGCAACGTGACCTATGCCTATGCGGATTCCGAGAACTATCGCAAATATCTTGAGTTCCTGAACGGCCTCTACAAGGACGGCCTGCTTGAGCAGGAGTTCACCTCTCTTGACAGAGACAAGGTCATCGAGCGCATTTCCAATGACCTGACCGGCGTGGCCTATGACTTCTCCTGGGCGATGTCCATGATGTATTCCAACGTGCTGCCTTACTACGACGGAACGGCCGACAAGGCGTTTGTCGGTGCCGCGCCGCTCTCCGGCGAGCACGAAGGCTTCTACGTCGGACGTGTGGAACTGGGCAACATGTTTGCGATCAGCCAGGGCGCATCCGATCCGGAGCTTTGCGCGAAATTCCTTGACTATGCGATGAGCGATGCCTGCCAGGAGCTGTATCAGTGGGGGATCGAAGGCGAGAGCTATCAGATCAATGCGGACGGCACCCGCGAGTTCACCGAAAAGGGTAAGGACAACGACTGGCTGCAGCAGTTCGGTATCAATCCGTCCTTTGTCTTCCCGGCGCAGCAGTCTGTGGCTTCCACGGACGTCCTGGTTGCCGACTGGCACGCAAAGAGCAACGCGGAGCTGAGACAGTATGTCGTGGATCCCTGGCCGTTCATCTACGCGACCGACGCGGAGAGCGACACGATCAACACCTACATGACGGACATCCAGACAAAGGTCGATGAGAGCTCTGCGGCGTTCATCACCGGCACGCGTCCGCTGACCGAGTTTGATGCCTACATCGGCGAGCTGGATTCTCTCAATCTTCCGGCGGTGACCGACATCCGCAAGCAGCAGTATGAGCGTTATCTGAAGGCATTAAACGGCTGATACATCAAAGCATGACGGAAGCCTGATTCATCAAACCCCTCTGCCTGATCCTCTGATCGGGCAGAGGGGTTGCTTTTTTTCCCGGAAAACCCTTTTCATTTTGCCCTGCATAGGTTATGCTATAAAAGATCGTGTCTATGGCTGCCGCAGGCAATCCATCACGTGAATTGCATCTTTGGGCACATCCGCTCATGCGGGTGACAGGGGAAACGGTTCGTGGGAAACCGCGACTGACCGAGAGGTTTGCATGGGGAATCAACACACGTCTGATTGGGTGGTAATGGTCGATGATGATACCATCAATCTGAAATTTGCAGGTGCATTTCTGAGAGAATCCGGACTGCGTGTCACCACGCTGAATAACGGCCAGGCGTTATGCGACTGGCTCTCGCAGGGCAACGTGCCCGACCTGATTATGCTTGATATTCTGATGCCGGAAATGAACGGTTTCGAGACGCTGGAGGCCGTGCGCACCTTTGAGCGTGAAAATGCGCTCGAGGAGACGCCGGTCATTTTCCTGACGGCCACCGAGGACAACGAGGTGGAGGCGAGGGGCTTTTCCATGGGCGCGGTGGACTATATCCGCAAGCCCTTCGAGCCGGAAGTGCTGATTCACCGCATTCAGAATGTGCTGGCCAATTCCAGAAAGATTCAGGCGCTCTCCGAGGAGGCGTCCACGGACAGGCTGACCGGTCTCCTCAACAAGGAATGCGTGAATGACCGCCTGGAAAAGGTGTGCTACGTCGATGCCGGTGTGCTGCTGGTGATCGATCTGGACAGCTTCAAGCTGGTGAATGATCTGTACGGGCATGAGGCCGGAGACCGGGTTCTGGCCGGCTTTGCGGGGCTTTTGCGCAGCAGCTTCCGTGCCGAGGATCTCGTTGGCCGCATCGGCGGCGACGAGTTTGTCGCCTTCTTAAAGGACGTCAGCGATGAAGAGGCCGTCGTCGGAATCATACACCGGCTGAATGACCGGCTACGTGCCGTCGCCAGAAATATCCTCGGCGAAGACATGGAGATTCCGCTGGGTGTTTCCGCCGGGGCGGTGATTTCTACCGGTGCCGCTTCCTATGAGGATCTCTTTCAGAAGGCGGACAAATCCCTGCTTTATGTCAAACAAAACGGCAAGCATGACTGCAAGGTCTGGGATGAACCGGAGAGCGCCGTCGACCAGATCGAGGAGCAGACCGTCAATATGCGGCGCATGAACATGATCCTGGACGAGCGCAATATCGACCGGCATGCCCTTATGCTCGGACAGGAGGCGTTCGGCAATATCTACCGGTACATGCTGCGCTACATTCAGCGGTACCGCGAGAAGGCCTACAAGGTGCTGTTCACGATCACCGCCGATTCAAAGGACATGACAAAGGAGGAGCTTTCTTCCCTTGTCACGCGGATCGGCGAGGCGATTCGAAATGCACTCCGAAACAGCGATATCATGATGCAGAGCGCACCCTGCCAGTTTTTTCTGCTTCTGCCCATGGTGGAGGAATCGGATATCCGGAAGGTGACAAACCGCGTGCTGGAGGCCTGCGAAAAGGTCGAGGGGGGCGGGAAGGTTTCTGTGATCCATGAGACGGAGTCTGTCCGGTCGGTCGATGAGAACAGAACCTATCCGGTCAATGCGGAGCCCTGGGTGCTGGTGGTGGACGACGACCTGGAAACGCTGAAAACGGCCGGGAGTATTCTGTCGGAGAATGAGATGCGTGTCACGGCCTTAAACAGCGGGAAAGCGCTGTTAAAATACGTGGAGCAGGGCAACCGGCCCGACCTGATTCTGCTGGATGTGGTGATGCCGGAGCTTGACGGCTTTGAGACGATGCGGAAGCTCCGCGAAACCGAGATTCCCGGTGAAGAGATCCCGATCATTTTCCTGACCGGAGCGGAGGACAAGACTTCCGAGGCAAAGGGTCTGTCCCTCGGCGCGATGGATTATATCAGAAAGCCGTTCCTTCCGGAGGTGCTGACGCTCCGGGTCATGAAAAACATCCGTGTCATCCGCATGCTGCACGGACATGTCCGGAGGTTCTGAACACCGTTTGATTTTTGGGCGTTTTTATTTTATAATGCCTGAAAATATATAACTCAGGGCGGGGTGAAATTCCCCACCGGCAGTGATTTGCGCCTTGCGCATCAGTCTGCGAACCGCCTAAATGCCAGGCGGCCGAACCGGTGAGATTCCGGTACCGACGGTATAGTCCGGATGGGAGAGGAGGAGTCATGTCTTTGGCACAGAGTATTCTTGGTAATGTTTCCTTTGTTTTGGTCTGCCTGGCGGTGACCGCGGCGTTTATCGCCGTCGCGGTGCTCTTTGAACGCGCGGCAAGGCGGAAAAACGGCGGGCGGGAGAGGATTCTCTCCACGCGCAAGGTGGTGGTGATCGGTGTATTTTCGGCGGTGTCTGCCATCCTGTTCTGCCTGGACTTCCCGGTGTTCTTTGCGCCGGCCTTTTACAAGATGGATTTCTCGGAGCTGCCGGCGTTGATTGCCGCATTTGCTTACGGACCGGTGGCCGGACTGTTGATCGAGCTGGTTAAAATCCTGGTGAAGCTCTGCATCAAGGGGACGAGCACGGCCTTTGTCGGTGAGCTGGCCAATTTCGTGATCGGTGCGAGCTTCATTCTGCCTGCATCGGTGCTCTATCAGTTCAAAAAAACCAGGCGGATGGCAGTGTGGTCCTGTGTGGCCGGCACGGCGGTGATCACCGTGGTCGGCGCCGTTTTCAACGCGGTGTATCTGCTTCCGGCGTTTGCCGCCCTTTACGGCATGCCGATGGAAGCGATCATCGGGATGGGCAGCAAGATCAATTCGGGCATCACGGATGTGACGACCTTTGTCATTCTGGCCGTCGCCCCGCTGAACCTTCTGAAGGGAGGACTGGACTCCCTGATCACGGTGCTGATTTACAAAAAACTGAGCCCCGTCATGAAAGCCCAGAGTGCGCTTCCTCAGGCGGCCGGCGACCCTCATTCCTCCTCCGCGGAATGATTGAGTTTCGCCGAAAACTATGCTATAATAACTTGTTATGAATGCGAATGATTATGTATTGACTGTTGTGATTCCCTGCTACAATGAGCGGGACAATATCGAGACCATCATTCGGCGTGTGCTCGCTTCTCCGGTGAAAAAGACGGAGATTATCGTTGTGGACGACAGGAGCACGGACGGAACCAGAGAGGTGCTGGAGGAAAAAATCAGGCCCCTGGTTCAGCAGATTATTTACCACGAGGAAAACGGCGGAAAGGGAGCGGCCCTTCGCACCGGCTTTGCGCATGCGACGGGAGATATCGTGATCATACAGGATGCGGATCAGGAGTATGATCCCGATGAGTATCCCTTTGTGTGCGAGCCGATCGCCCGGGGGGAATGCGACGTCTGTTACGGTTCCCGCTTCATGCACTCCAGAGCCAAGGGCTACCTCGCCAACCGTGTCGCCAACCGGACGCTCACCTGGCTTTCCAACCGTTTTACGGGCCTTGGGCTGACGGACATGGAGACCTGCTACAAAGCCTTTCGCAGGGAGATCATTCAGTCGGTCGATATCTGCGAAAAGCGTTTCGGTTTTGAGCCGGAGATCACAGCCAAGATCGCCCGGATGGGCATACGGATCAAGGAGGTGCCGATTTCCTACCATCCCCGGACGAATGAGGAGGGCAAAAAGATCGGCATACGTGACGGCTTTCGGGCGATTTACTGTATTCTCCGTTATCGGAAGGGATGACAGAGCTTCTGAAATCCTCGTCCCCGGAGGAGACGCGCCTTTTTGCCGGGCGCCTGGCCGCGCATGCGCAGGCGGGAGACATCATCGCCCTGTCGGGCGATCTGGGGGCCGGAAAAACAGTATTTGCCAAGGGCTTTGCAGAGGGACTCGGTTTTCCTTACCCGGACGAGGTGGTGAGTCCGACCTTCACCCTGATGCAGGTTTATGAGGGCGGGAGACTGCCGCTTTACCACTTTGATGTCTACCGCATGGCGGATGCTTCGGAGGCGGAGGCCATCGGGATCGACGAGTATCTGTTCGGAGAGGGGGTCTGCCTGATTGAATGGGCGGTGAGGATCGAGGAGATCCTCCCAAAGGAGCGTGTGACCAGGGTGACGATCCGCCGCGACGAAGCCGGCGGGGAGAATGACAGGATGATGGAAATACACTATGCAGACGCTGTCTGCAGCCGCATCGGGAGCGAGGACGCATGAAGCTTCTGGCGATCGACACGTCGGGATTGGTCTGCGCGGTGGCGGTGATCCGCGATGGCGTGCTGCTGGCGGAATACCGGACGCAGTATAAAAAGACGCATTCCCAGATGCTCATGCCGATGCTGGATGCCCTGGCGAAGGCGATCGATCTGGAAATGAACACACTGGATTATGTCGCTGTTGCGGCGGGACCCGGGTCCTTTACGGGACTTCGGATCGGCGCGGCGACAGCGATCGGACTGGCGTCCGCCCTCGGCATTCCGATTGTGCCGGTGTCGACGCTGGATGCCCTTGCCTGGCAGCTGTGCGGTGAGGAGGGCGTTGTCTGCCCGCTGATGGATGCGCGGCGCGGCCAGGTTTATACAGGAATTTATCGGTTCCGGAGGGGTCCCCGGGTGGATGCGTCCGCCCCTTTTGCGATGGAGACGATCTTTACGCCCACGGCGGTTTCCGTCTCGGAGGTGGCGGATCGGCTGAATGATCTCGGCGAACCGGCCGTCTTTCTCGGGGACGGTGTGCCGCCTGCACAGGAGACGCTCAGCGAGCGTCTGCAGGTGCCGTATCGCTTCGCGCCGCTCTGGAAAAACAGACAGAGCGCCGCTGCGCTTGCCGATCTCGCCGCGCGTTATGCAAAGGAGGGAAAAGCCGTACAGGCAGACGCCTTTCGGCCGGTCTATCTGCGCGCGTCCCAGGCGGAGCGCGAAGCAAAGGAGAAAAAAGCGCGTGAGGCAGCAGGCGGAGAGGAATCGACGCATGCCTGTCCTCCGGAGATTGAGCTGCGCCGGATGCTTCCCGCGGACGCGGCTGCCGAGGCAGCCCGTGAAACGGCCTGCCTCGGCAGGGAAGCCTGGTCCGAAAGACTGTTGGCTGAAGCGGCGGACCGGCGGGACAGCGTGTATCTGGTCGCGGTCTTTGACGGACGATCCATCGGCCATGCGGGGATCCGAAATGTCTGCGGCGAGGGGGAGATCACCAATGTCTGCGTGGATGAAGCATGGCGCAGACAGGGCGTGGGGGAGCGCATGCTGCGCGAGCTGCTTGCACAGGGAAAAGCGCTCGGCATCGAAGCCTGCACGCTTGAGGTGCGGCAGAGCAATACGGCGGCGATCCGGCTTTATGAAAAGCTCGGATTTGTCTGCGCGGGGGCAAGACCCGGCTTCTATGAGGAGCCGAGGGAGGATGCCCTGATTTATGATTTCATGACGGAGAAGCAGGATTGATCGAGGCTTGTTTGCTGGGCACCGGCGGGATGATGCCGTTGCCGTACCGGTGGCTCACTTCGCTGATGGTGCGATATCAGGGTACGAGTATCCTTGTGGACTGCGGCGAGGCCACACAGATTGCCATGCGCAAAAAGGGATGGAGCCCGAAGCCCATCGACGTGATGTGCTTTACCCATTACCACGCGGATCACATATCCGGCCTGCCGGGGATGCTGCTCACGATGGGAAATGCGGAAAAGGACACCCCGCTTCTGATGGTCGGCCCCAAGGGCCTGCAGCGCGTGGTGAGCGCTCTGCGCGTCATCGCGCCGGAGGTGCCGTTTCCGATCGAGTTTTATGAGCTGTCAAAGCCGGAGGAGGTCATCACGCTGCCAGATCACCCGACCTTTACCATCACGGCCTTCAGGGTGAACCACAACGTGACCTGTTACGGCTACCGCTTCGATCTCTCCCGCATCGGCAAATTTGACATGCAGGCGGCGGAGGCGATGCATATTCAGAAAAAATACTGGAACCGTCTGCAGCATGGCGAGACGCTCACGGATGAGAGCGGACGGACGCTGACGCCGGATATGGTGCTGGGCGCAGCCAGAAAGGGGCTGCGGCTCACCTACACCACGGACACGCGGCCGACGAAGAGCATTGTGGAAAATGCCAGAGACGCCGACCTCTTTATCTGCGAGGGGATGTACGGCGAGCCGGACAAGGATGCGCAGGCGCGGGAAAAGAAGCATATGACTTTTACCGAAGCGGCGGAGCTGGCGAAGAAGGCACAGGTGAAGGAATTGTGGCTCACCCACTACAGCCCTTCCCTGAATCACCCGGCGGATTACCTGCATCGGGCGAAGGCGGTGTTCCCAAACACGGTGGCCGCAAAAGACGGACGCTCCGTTGACCTGCTTTTTACAGAGGAACCAGAGGACGAAGCACACTGATGAAATCCGGCGTGCAAAAAGGAATCATCCTGTTGCTGATGGCCGCGGCAATCGCTGTTGCGGTCTATTTCGGATACATCAACCGCAACGCCTCCTCCAGCGAGGAACCGGTGGCGGTCGGTGAGGTGCAGGACATCCTGCTGCTGGATTATGACAGGCATTATCCGCCGACGGCCAGGGAGACCGTCAGCAACTTCTGCCGCATCTACAAGGCGCTTTACGGCGAGAAGGCTTCGGATGAGCAGATAAAGGAAATGGGCGGCAAGCTGCTGTCCCTTTACGACGACGAGCTGGTGGCGCACCAGTTTGATTATGAGGGGAGCCTCATGCAGGAGGTCAACCGCAAGAAAAAGGACGGCTACACGCTCTCCACCTACCGCGTGCAGAGCGCCAGCGAGATGGTGACGGGAACCGTCGAGGGGCACGAGGTGAGCTACGTCAGCTGCACGATTACCATGCGCAAGGGATCCCAGCTTTTTGCCAATGATTATCTGTTCGTCCTGCGCAGGGAGGAGACCAGCGGGCGATGGAAGATCTTCGGCTGGACGGTGACATCGGATGATGACTCCTGACGGAAAGGACATCACACTGCTCGCGATCGAGAGCTCCTGTGATGAGACGGCAGCTGCGGTGGTTCGAAACGGGAGACAGGTGCTCTCCGACGTGATCTATTCGCAGATCGCCGTGCACAGGGCCTACGGAGGCGTGGTGCCCGAGATCGCATCCAGAAAGCATGTCGAGGCGATAGAGCCGTGCGTCCGCGCCGCTCTCGACGAAGCGGGGCTTTCGGCGGACCGGCTGGACGGCGTCACCGTGACCAGCGGACCGGGACTGGTGGGCGCACTCCTGGTCGGCGTGTCCTTTGCCAAGGCCTATGCCTATGCCGCCGGTCTTCCGCTTGTCGGCGTGCATCATATCGACGGCCACATCAGCGCAAACTATATCGAAACGCCCTCACTGGAACCGCCGTTTCTTTGTCTGGTTGCTTCCGGCGGCCACTCCCACCTGGTGTATGTCAAGGATTACGGCGTGTATGACATTCTGGGCCAGACCAGGGACGATGCGGCCGGGGAGGCCTTCGACAAGGTGGCCCGGGCGCTGGGATTGCCCTATCCCGGAGGGCCCTCCATCGATCAGGCGGCCGCGAAGGGCGATCCGAAGGCTTATCATTTCCCGCAGGCAAAGATCGACGGCGCATCCTTTGATTTCAGCTTCAGCGGACTCAAATCCGCCGTGCTGAATGTGATTCATCAGGCACAGCAGAAGAAGGAGACGATTTCCGTACCGGATGTCGCCGCTTCGTTTCAATATGCGGTGGTCGACGTCCTGACGGAGCATCTTTTGCGGGCCGCACAGGAAACGGGCGCGCAGACCGTGGCGATTGCCGGAGGCGTCGCCTCCAATACTGCTCTCCGCGAAAGGCTTACAGCGGAATGCACTGAGAGAAACCTGCGATTCCTTTGCCCGAGGCCCGTGCTCTGCACGGACAATGCCGCTATGATCGGCGCTGCGGGCTACTATGCCTTCCTGCGGGGCGTCCGAAGCGAGCTGTCGCTCAACGCGGAACCGAATCTGCCCCTGGGATCAAGAGAGAGGAGATTTCACGGAAGATGAGAACCACAGCAATTCTGTTGGGCGCCGGCAAGGGCGCGCGCATGGGCGGCGATGTGAAAAAACAGTACATGATGCTCGGCGGCAGGCCGCTAATGTACTACGCGCTCTACGAATTTGAAAACAGCTTCGTCGACGAGCTGATCCTCGTGGTGTCGCCGGGGGATGAGGACTATGTGCGCCGGGAATTCGTGGAGGCCTACGATCTGCAGAAGGTCACGGCGATTGTCCCCGGCGGACGGGAGCGCTACCACTCCGTGTATAACGGGCTGCAGCAGGTGAAGAAGGCGGATTATATCCTGATTCATGATCTGGCACGGCCGTTTGTGACGGAGGATATGATGCTGCGTGCGGTCAATGAAGCCGGAGATTCGCATGCGGTGGTGGTCGGTGTGCCGGTCAGGGACACGATCCGGATCGCGGATAAGGAGCATTACGGCGTGGAGACGCCGAACCGCGACACGCTCTGGGCGGCACAGACGCCGCAGGTGTTTGAGGCGGAGCTGATCCGGGAGGCCTACAGACGGCTTCATGCCAATGAGGAGGTGATCCTGTCCGAGGGGACGGTGATCACGGACGACGGGCAGGTGGTTGAGCTGATGACCGACACCCGGGTGAAGATGATCGAGGGGGATTACGCCAATATCAAGGTGACGGTGCCCGAGGATCTGGCAGCGGCCGAAGTGATTCTCAAGTCGCGGCCGTGGCCGAGAGAAATGTAGATTTTCGAGGGACGGCGGATGAAAATCGCAGATATCTTTTTGCAATATATCGTTCCGTTTCTTGTAGCGGCGGTCGTCAATCAGATCGTCACGGGACTGCTCGGCAAGCGGAGGCTCAAGGGCAGGCTGGATCTGATTCTGCTCAGATCTCTCCTGCGTCTCGTTATCTGGGGCTCCGCAGTCATTGTCGCGGTTTCGTTCATCCCCGGCTTTTCCAAGACCTGGGAGACGATCGTGGCCTCCTCGGGAATCATTGCGGTTGTACTCGGTCTTGCGGCGCAGTCGACGCTCGCCAACGTCTTTGCCGGCATCGCGCTTTCCGTGACGCAGACGCGCCCCTTCGATATCGGGGACCGGATCCAGGTCGGAAGCAACGATCCGGGATTTGTGCGGGACATCACCCTGCGTCATGTGGCCATACAGACCTTCCAGAATGAAATGATCTACGTGCCCAATTCCGAAGTGAGCAGATCCACCATCATCAATTTCACCAAGATGACGGAGTATTCCTATCCGATCACGGTATCCGTGGCCTACGGAAGCGATGTGGAGCTGGCCATGCGGGTGATGAGCCGTGTGATCGCCACCCACCCGTCCTATCGGGGCAGCAATCCGGTGCCGATCCTGTGCAGAGATCTGGGCGATTCCGGCATCACCCTGCGGGGTATGATGACCACGGCCAAATTCATCGATAATCCGCCTGCCTGCTCGGACTGCAGGGTGGAGATTCTGAAACGTTTCGCGGAGGAGGGAATCGAGATTCCCTATCCGCACATGGATGTCAAGATACGGGAGTGAAGGTGACATGGACGGATTGATTTTGAAAATCGCAGGCGAGGAGCGGGAGTTTCCGTGGGGCACAACCTACGAGGAGATCGCGGGAGAGTATCAGAAGGACTACCCGGAACGGATCGCGCTGGTCAGGCTCAACGGCAAGATCCGCGAGCTGAACCACAAGGTCGAGCGCGGAGGGGAGCTGGAGTTTATGACACTTGCGGACCCTGCCGGCCACAAGGCCTACGTCCGGACGGCGATCATGCTTCTGATGAAAGCCTTTCGCGAGGAAACCGGCGTCCATGACAGCGAATGCCTGAAGGTGGAATTCACGATCGGCCCGGGCTACTACTGCACCCCGCGGGGCAATCTGCAGATCGATCAGGACCTGCTTGACCGTGTGGAACGCCGTATGCGTAGGGAAGTAGAGAAAAAGACCCCAATCACCAAGAAGAGCATGCCGATCGGCGACGCGGTGGCGGTTTTCGCTGCACAGGGCATGGAGGACAAGGTGTCTCTTTTCCGCTACCGCCGCAGTTCGTCAATCAACGTGTATCATCTGGGAGATTATGCCGATTACAACTACGGGTACATGCTGCCGGATGTCTCCTATCTTCACGTCTTCTCGCTCAAGCGCTACCGGAGCGGCTTTGTACTGATTCTTCCGGACCGGAAGACGCCGGAAACGCTTCCCGCTTTTGAGGACCGGAAGAATCTGTTCCTGCAGCTGAGGCGCAACACTTACTGGGGCAGGATGATGGGAATTGAGACCGTGGGCGATCTGAACGATCTGATTGTGCGCGGAGAGACCGAGCAGATCATCCTTGTTCAGGAGGCGCTGCAGGAGCGGCGTATCGGTGAGCTTGCGAGGAGGATCTTCGAGCGCAGCGGCGTCAAGTTTGTCATGATTGCCGGACCCAGCTCCTCGGGAAAGACGACCTTTGCCAATCGCCTGGCCATCCAGCTGCGCACCTGGGGGCTTCATCCGCATCTGATCAGTCTGGACGACTATTACCTCAACCGGGAGCTCGCGCCGCTGGATGAGCACGGAAAACCCAATTTTGAATGCCTGGAGGCACTCAATGTGGAGGGCTTCAATCAGGATATGAAAACCCTCTTAAACGGCGGGGAGGTGGAGCTGCCGCGTTTCAATTTCCTGACGGGAAAGAGTGAGAAGAGCGGCAACGTCATCCGCCTTTCCGTGGAGGATATTCTGATCATCGAGGGCATCCACGGCATCAACGACCGGATGTCCCATGCGCTCCCGAACGAGAGCAAATTCAAGATCTACATCAGTGCACTGACCACCCTGTCCGTGGATCTTCACAACCGGATCCCCACGACGGACGCCAGGCTCCTGCGGCGGATCGTCCGGGATGCCAGGACACGCGGATCCAGCGCCGAACATACCATCGGCATGTGGGACAGCGTGCGGGCCGGAGAGGAAAACTACATCTTCCCGTTCCAGGAGAGCGCGGACGAGATGTTTAATTCCGCACAGATCTATGAGCTTGCGATTCTGAAGCAGTTTGCCGAGCCGCTGCTGTTTGCCGTGCGGCCGGGGACACGCGAGTATGACGAGGCAAAACGCCTTCTCAAATTCCTTGACTACTTCGTCGGAATGGATCAGGATGCGCTTCCCCGCAACTCCATTTGCAGAGAGTTTGTAGGGGGCAGTTGCTTTCGCGTTTGAAGGCCGCGCCAAGCAGACCCGGAGTTTCCCTGCTTGCAGGGGAAAATCCGGGTCTATTTGGCGCCCGAGCGCGATGAGCAAGGAGCGAAGCGGATTGCGAATCGCGCAGGCCTTCAAACGCGAAAACGCACCCTCATCTTGAATCGCGCAGGCCTTCAAACGCGAAACGCATCCTCATCTTGAATCGCGCGGCCTTCAAACGCGAAAATGCACCCTCATCTTGAATCCGAGCGCGGATTGTGATATAACAACAGAGTATGATGAAGTGGGAAATCGGTCCCGCGGACAAAAAAGGAGGAACAAAAATGAAGAAAAAAATTCTGTCAGTTCTGCTTGCCGGAGCGATGACGGCCGGAATGCTGGCCGGCTGCGGCGGTAGCGGTTCCAAGGGCGGAGAGATCAAGATCTGGGTCGCCGACAATGTCGTTGACTTCACGAAGGAGAAGGCAGAATCCTTCCTTGCTTCCGACGACCAGTACAAGGGCTGGACGGTCACCGTTGAGGCAGTCGGCGAGGGCGATGCAGCCGGCAACATGATCACCGACGTCACGGCCGGTGCGGATATCTACGGCTTTGCCCAGGACCAGATTGCACGTCTGGTTGCGGCAGGTGCGCTGGTCGAGGTGGAAGCCTCCAATGCCTCCAAGGTGGAGAGCGCCAACGCAGCGGGCGTTGTCAATGCAGCCAAGGTCGGCAGCAAGCTCTATGCCTATCCGATGACGGCTGACAACGGCTATTTCCTTTACTATGACAAGAGCGTGATCTCTGATCCGTCCACCCTCGAGGGCATCATTGCCGACTGCGAGGCAGCAGGCAAGAATTTCTACATGGATTTCGGCGGCTGGTATCAGACGGCCTTCTTCTTCGGCACGGGCTGCACGCTGACCTATGATACGGACGACGCGGGCAATTTCACGGCCTGCAACATGGACTATGATTCCGACAAGGGCCTTGCTGCGCTCAAGGCAATGGTGCAGCTGGCCTCCTCTTCGAGCTTCCAGCAGGGTTCCTCTGCCGGCGATGCCGTCAACTATGCGGCGATCGTGGACGGCACCTGGGATGCCGGCGTGATCCAGGAGACCCTCGGCGACAATTATGCCTGCGCAAAGCTTCCGACCTTCACGGTGGACGGACAGACCTATCAGATGAGCGGCTTTAACGGCTGCAAGCTCCTGGGTGTCAAGCCGCAGGAGAGCGAGGACAAGCTCGCGGTCTGCGATGCGCTGGCGGATTATCTCACCAGCGAAGAGGTTCAGCTGGCCCGCTACAATGCGGTTGGCTGGGGCCCGTCCAACATCGCCGCACAGAACAGCGATGCGGTCAAGGCGGATCCGGCGCTTTCCGCTCTGGCAGAGCAGTTTGCCTACACGATTCCGCAGGGCAACTACCCGGGCGATTACTGGTCGCTTGCCGAGTCCCTGCGCGACAGCGTCATCGGCGAGTATCAGGGTGCCGACGATGCGACCCTGCAGGCTGCGCTCAAATCCTTCCAGGATTCCTGCATGAGCTACGCACAGTAAGATTTTTTGCCGGCAGAGGGGGTCAGACTCCTCTGCCGGTTTTCGGTTACAGCACGATCGCTGATGTTTCAGACGGCTGAACAAATCAGATCGGAGGGTACGATATGGCAAATTCGGAGAGCAAGGCAAAGAAGAGTCCCGTCGGGGACTTTTTTCGTGCCCTGGGTTCGGACTGCAGAGAGATCGGGACGACCTGGGCAGAGGGGGACGGAAAGACAAAGCTGTCCTTTCTGATCTTCGGCATCGGACCGATCCTGCGCGGACGCGCCCTGGTGGGCGCGCTGCACCTGGCGCTTGAAATTCTGCTGATTGCCTTTATCGCAGGCTTCGGCTGGCAGTATTTTTCAAAGCTTTTGACCCTGGGGACCGTGGAGACCAATGCCTCGGGACGTGTGACGACCTATGGCGACAACAGCTTCCTGATCCTGCTGTTCGGACTGCTGACGCTGTGTGCGCTGGCTGCGCTGATTTTTGTCTGGCGGATGAATGTCAGGGAAAACCGCACGGAGGAGCTGCTTTTGAAGGACGGCAAAAAGCTGCCGGACAATCATACGGATTTCCTTTCCCTCTTTGATTCGCACTTCGACGTGACGTTATTGGCGCTTCCCGTGCTGGGCGTTTTTGTGTTCACGGTGCTGCCGATTATCTTCATGATCTGTGTGGCCTTTACCAACTACGACGCCACCCACCAGGCACCCAGCAAGCTGTTCACCTGGGTGGGGCTTAAGAATTTCAGGGATCTCTTCTCCTTCGGACAGGACGGCTTCGGAAGCACCTTCCTGACGGTGCTTGCCTGGACCCTGGTCTGGGCGTTCTTTGCCACCTTCCTCTGCTATTTCCTCGGGATTGCGGTGGCCATGCTGATCAACAAAAAGGGCATCCGGTTTAAAAAGCTCTGGCGCACGATCCTGGTGATGACCATCGCCGTGCCGCAGTTTGTTTCCCTGCTGTATGTGGGCAAGCTGTTTGCACCGGACGGACTGATCAACGGAACCCTGTTGAAATGGGGCCTGATCCGGTCCGCCCTTCCGTTCTGGACCAATCCCATGTGGGCGCGGATCACCATTATCGTGGTGAACATCTGGATCGGCATTCCGTACATGATGTTAATCGCAACGGGTCTTTTGATGAACATCCCCGAGGATCTCTACGAGAGCGCCCGCATCGACGGGGCCACGCCCTGGCAGATGTTCCGGTCCATCACGCTGCCGTACATGCTGTTTGTGACAGGGCCCTTCCTGCTCACGCAGTTCACCGGCAATCTCAACAATTTCAATGTGATTTTCCTGCTCAATCAGGGCAATCCCAAATCCATGGGCATGGTGGGAGGAGCCGGCGGCACGGACCTGCTGGTTACCTGGCTCTATAAGATGACGATCAATGACACCAACTACAAGATGGCTGCGGTCATCGGTATTATGGTGTTTATCGTGACGGCGGTCATCTCGCTGGTGGTCTATCAGATGCTGCCGTCGGTCAAGGATGAGGAGGGCTTCCAGTGATGAATGAGAAAACTTCTTCCATGAAACAAAAGCGGTTGATCGGCAATATTCTGTCCTACATTCTACTCATCCTGATCAGTCTCATCTGGCTGTTCCCTTTTGTGGGACTGGTCCTGAACAGCTTCCGTTCCTACAGACCGGAGGTGGAATACGGCGGAATGGTAGACTACCTCGTGCCGAAGCATTTTTCTCTGGATAATTACCGGTTTCTGTTTTCCGGCGACACCAACTACCTCAGATGGTACGGCAACACGATCATCATCGCCTTCTTTGTCGCGGCACTGCAGACCTTCATCGTGCTGTGCGTCTCCTATGCGCTATCCAGAATGCGTTTTGCAGGGCGCACGTTCCTGATGCGCTTCTGGCTTGTGCTGGGCATGTTTCCGGGGTTTTTGACGATGATCTGCCTTTACTTCCTGCTCAAGCAGATGGGCCTCACACAGGCGGGCGCGATCCCGGGATTGATTCTCGTGTCGGTGGCGTCGTCCGGCATGGGCTACTACGTGTGCAAGGGCTACTTTGACACGATCCCCAAGGCGCTCGACGAAGCGGCCAGAATCGACGGCGCAAGCCGGGCACGTGTCTTTTTCACCATGACGATTCCGATGTCCAAGCCGATCATCATCTACACGGCGCTGGTCGCCTTCATGGCGCCCTGGTGCGACTATGTGTTTGCCTCCTACATCGCGTTCGGACATGATAAGAGCTACAACGTGGCGGTCGCCATGCAGCGCTGGGTGTGGACCGGCGATTATCAGGGCTATTTCACCAGGTTCTGCGCCGGCGGCGTGCTGGTGGCGATTCCGATCACGATCCTCTTCATGCTGCTGCAGAACTACTACGTCGAGGGCGTGACCGGCGGCGCTGTCAAGGGCTGAGCCGCTTTACTATGAACAGAAGAGTGCTTCGATCTGTTGCCGCAATCTGCGGAGGTGCGCTGCTCCTCTCAGGCTGCGGCAGCAGCGTTTATCCCATGGTTTCGGGGCGGGAAGCGGCGGCCCCTGACCGGTTTGCGGACGGCTTTTTCGGGACGACCTACGAGATTTTTGTCGGCAGCTTTGCGGACAGCGACGGAGACGGGATCGGCGACCTGAACGGGATCCGCGAAAATCTTGACTATCTGAATGACGGAGATCCGTCGGGCCGCGATGATCTCGGGGTAAACGCCCTGTGGCTGACCCCGGTTTTTCCCTCCCCCACCTATCACAAGTATGACGCGACGGATTACCGGAGCATCGATCCGACCTTCGGGACCCTTGCCGATTTCGATTCGCTTGTGAAGGCATGCCATGCGCGGGGGATCCGTGTGCTGCTCGATCTGGCGGTCAATCACACATCAAAAGATCACCCCTGGTTTCGGGAGGCCGCGGAGGCGCTGCGTGCCTGTGAGCAGGAGAGCGCCGGTTCTGCAGATGAGTCGCAAAGCCTGCTGGCCGCTGCGGCGGAAAAGTGTCCCCGGATCCGCTGGTACCATTTTTCGGACAGCCCGCAGACGGGCTATGAGCGGCTGCCCGGGACAAACTGGTTTTATGAGGCCAGATTCTGGTCCGGCATGCCGGACTTAAACCTGGATGAGGCGGCTGTGCGGGATGAAATCGAAGGGACAGTCGGTTTCTGGCTGGATCGCGGCGTGGACGGCTTCCGGCTCGATGCGGTGACCTCCTACTACACCGACGAGCACGAGCGCTCGGAGGAATTTCTCGCCTGGTTTGCGGATGCGGTTCACCGGAAAAAGAAGGACGCGTACCTGGTCGGTGAGGCCTGGGAAGGGCAGGAATCCTACGCACAGCTTTACCGGAGCGGTGTCGATTCCTTTTTCGATTTTGCCTTTGCCGGACAGGAGGGCGTCATCGCGCAGACTGTCCGGGGCGGAAAAAACGGACGCCGGTTTGCCGAACGGATGGAGCAGGAGGAAGCCCTGTATGCTTCCTATCGTGACACATTCATCAATGCCCCCTTCTACACCAATCATGACATGGCGCGGAGTGCCGGTTACTACGCGCAGGACGGAGAAAACCGCGTCAAGCTCGCCATGGCGCTGAACCTGCTGCAGAGTGGCAATGCGTTTGTCTACTATGGGGAGGAGCTGGGTATGAAGGGTTCCGGACGAGACGAAAACAAGCGCGCTCCGTTTCCGTGGACGGGGGAGGATGAGAAGGGAAAAGCAGCCGAAGCGCTTTTGCAGACCGTCTGCAGGGGACCGGAGGACATGGAACAGTTTGACGCTTCGCCCTTCGGGAGCCTTGCTAAGCAGAAAAAGGACCGCTTTTCCGTATACAACTACTGCAGGGAGGCCATTCATCTGAGGGCGAGACATCCGCTTATTGCGGAAGGAAGGACAAAGGTTGTCCCGGAGGACTCGGATTTTGGAAAGGAACTCACCGGCCACCCTTCCGTGTGCGGCTTTACGCGTGTGCGCCCGGGATCGGACGGGGAAGAGCCGGTCCTGATTCTGGTGAACACCGGGGCGGAACGGCAGACCATTACGCCGGATCCAAACGATGTGGACGGGTGGATCCTGTTGGATTCACTGACGGTCGGGAAGGAGCGCGTGAAGCTCGTAGATGCGCTTGTGCTGCCGGGCTACGCGGTCGCGGTGGTGAGATAGTGCGTTTTGACCCGAATCCGGATTTGTGGTATACTAAGAAGGTTAAAGGTCATTTACATCATATGACGCCACGGATTGCTTTGTTGCTTCGCAACTCTCGCATCTCCGCTCCGCTTCGGTCGGCGCATATCCGAGATCCACTGGATTTCGTGCTCCCTCCGGCCATTCGAAATCCGCTGCGATGCCGGAAAATCGGGCATCATTTTGACATCAACAGGACTTTATGACATGGGTGCGCAGGAAACAGATACGGAAACAGAACAGAAGACCCGCTTGAGGCATGTGTACACCTTTGCCGTGATCATCGTCGCCGTAACGGCGATTCTCTTTATCACGATGTTCCTGGTGACGGTACGGCGCCTGCAATACGTCTATACCAACCAGACCTATCAGAATGCCGTCATGCTGAAAAAGGAATCGGTCACCAAGACGGTGGAAAACCTGATGGCGGAGATCGAACAGATGCGGAACCTGCGTCTTGTGGATCATACCGCGCTGATCAAAGGGCTGCGGTCGGCGGTACAGCACGAAACCGAGGAGGCACTGCAGCTTGCAACGGATGCGGACAAAGCATCCCTCCTCCGCTCGATCTTCGCGGATGACTCATCGCGTTCCCAGCTGACCGGTGTCGCCTATGACCGGAGCACGGGGAAAATCCTGCTGGACGACCGGGGGCTGGCCGGCGAAGCAGGGGTATGGACGGACGATCTGGCCGATACGTTCGCGGTCCGCGAGGAGGTGACCGCGGGCGGCATCACCGTGGTCTACGGGATCACCGAGACGGCCTTTGACCAGGATATGCTTTCGATCATGAAGGATCGCCCGATTGCGATCTCCGGAACGGAGGGCACAAAATACTGGATCGATCGATTGACCGCATTGGATAACGGACAGATCAGCACCGTGCGTGTCGCGGATCCGGAGAATCCTCTGCGCGAGGGCATGTCCCTAAAAGGCGGCGGAACGGGCAACGGACCGGAAACTTTTGCCACGGAAGGCCTGCTTGAGGCGCTTCCGGGGAAGCCCGTCTTCCATTCCGACAATGCGGAATGGGAGGAGGACGGACGCCTGATCGTGACGCCGACCTACACCTGCGCGGAGTACTATGAGCCCTATTCCTGGGCGGTGTGCGCCGCCTTCCGCCTGGACCGTGTCGGAATCGACGCGGTGCAGCTGCAGGAGGAATCCAGAAAGGAAACCATGCGGCTGGGCATCCGGCTTGCCGTCTCGTTTGCCATTGTACTGGCCATCGCGATCCTTCTGATTCTTCGCAGCAGCGCCCGGTATTTCAACATCCGGCAGAAGAAGCTCAGGGACCAGGTGGAGCGGGATGCACTGACCGGAGCCAACACGAGAGGCTACGGGACCCAGCTGCTGGAGACGGCCTTTAAGCGCTTCAATGACCGGGGGGATGCGTCGCCCGCGCTGATGGTTCTGGATGTGGACAAGTTTAAGAGCATCAATGACTCGTACGGGCATGACGGCGGCGATGAGGCGTTAAAGCGCGTTGTCAAATCCGCCATGAAGGTCGGGCGCGGCAGGGACTGCGTGATCCGGTGGGGCGGCGATGAATTTATCGCGGTCTTCTACCGCCTGGAAAAAGCGCGCAGCGAGTCGGTCGCCAACAAGCTTCGCAAAGCGATAGCCGACACGCCGATCAAGCACGGCGGCAACACCTTCCAGGTGACGGTTTCCGTCGGCGTCACCTATTTCCGGTTCGGGGACACGAGTTATCAGGATGCGCTGAAACGAGCGGACGAAGCGCTTTATCAGTCCAAGGAGCTGGGCAGAAACCGCGTCTGTATTGCAGGGGAGAACTGAAATGGCAACCATTCATTCCATCGATCAGCTTTCGGAAAACCGTTTTGTCAACCTCTTTCACGTGAAGGGAGAGAACAGCAAGGGCCATCACAGCAACTATTTCGTGGCCTCCAGAGCCAAAACCGTAGACGAGCTGAAGATTAAGACCCAGCAGAACACGGCGGACGGCGTTGCGATCTATGCGCTGTACGGCGAAAAACGGGACCGCGTGGTGCTGATCCGGCAGTGGCGGTATCCGATCGGCAACTGGGTGTACGAGTTTCCGGCGGGACTGTGTGAGCCGGGAGAAAACTACCGCGATGCCGCGGTGCGGGAGATGCATGAGGAAACCGGCCTCCTTTTCACCCCCATCGAAGCGGATCCGATGTATGAGGTGCCCCGGTACACAACGGTCGGCATGACGGACGAAGCGGTCGCGACCGTTTACGGCTACGCCTCCGGCAGGCTGAGCGACCGTTTTGAAGAGCAGAGCGAGGAAATCGAGGCCGTCCTGGCGGATCGCGCGGAGGTGCGCCGGATCCTCGCTGAGGAGCGGGTGGCGCTTCTGTGCGCTTACCAGCTGGCACATTTTCTGCAGGATGAGGATCCGTTCGCATTCCTGTCGAAATAGGCATTATACGATGAAAACTGACTTTTGACCATGGTAAGATCATGATGTTTTGCCGCGGCAGAAAAGGAAATCTCACAGCCGCGCAGTTTGTTGACAGGAAGGGAAGGGGGACAGACAAATGTTAAAGCAGGTTTCGGTTTACGCCGAGAATAAAAAAGGGTGCTTCCGTGATATCACGGGGCTGCTCACGGACAGCGGGATCAATATTCTGGGCTCCGTGACCAACGACAGTGCGGAGTACGGCATTGTGCGCCTGGTGGTGTCCGATCCGGAAAAGGCGCGGGATGTGCTCATTCAGAACGGCTATCTCTGCCGCCTCGTACCGGTTCTCGGAATCGAGCTGGCGGATGAGGTCGGCTCGCTCAACCGGCTGCTGACAGAGCTGGTGGAAAGCAACATCAATGTCGACTACCTTTATCTCTCCTACAACCGTGAATCCGGCATGCCCATCATGGTCCTGCACACGGAGGGCACGGCCCAGGTCGAGAACATTCTGGTCGCCCGGGGGTATCATGCGATTTGAAAAAATCGCTTGCATTACCCGGAAAGATGTGGTAATATAACTCACGCTGATGTCACAGACAGCAGAATGTTGGGCTATCGCCAAGCGGTAAGGCAACGGACTCTGACTCCGTCATTTCGCAGGTTCGAATCCTGCTAGCCCAGTAAAAACACCCCCTCGGAGATTCTCCGAGGGGGTGTTGCTTTTGCAGGTGGATCGGTCTATCCTTCTTTCAGTTCTGCTTCAACAGCTTTTTCTATAAAACTGTTCAAAGACAATCCCAGTATTTTTGCTTTGGTAGCAGCTTTTCTGTGTGTATCAGGTCTTAATCTGACATTGAGTCTGCCGGAATAAGGCTTTTCCGGATCGATGCCGTCTTCTTTGCACCATTCGAGATAGTCGTCAACAGAATTCCTGAATTCGGTTTCGAGTTCGTCTACAGAGGTCCCTTGAAAAGTGATAACGGTCCTTGTGTTGATAACCGTCCCCGAAAAAATGTGTGCTTCGTCATCGTATTCGACGTTTCCTATATATCCCTTATAGTTCATCATATCGTCACCTCTGCATTTGTCAAAAACCTTCTGACTGCCTTGACTGCACCTTTATCTGTAATCTTTTCTGGATGAGGCCGGTGGAAGACCGCTCGTTCACCATTTAATCAACGCGGACTCTTGAACCATTTCCTTCTGAAATAGTAGCACCTAATGCCTTAAGCAATGACTCTATATCATCCCACCTTATTCCGGATCTAACCGGGTCTTCATATATGGCAAGATAAGTTTGCTTTTGCTTAGTATTCATGGGCATATAGTACCACAATGTGGTACCATTGTCAATTAAATAACCTAAACTTGTTTTCCCCAAAAATCAATCATCGCAATCCGGCAACAGGTGCTATAATAGACTTAACAAGAAAGATGACAAAGGAGGTGTACTCTCGAGGATGAGCCGCCGCACACATATACAAAAAATCGGGAAGCCTGATGACAGACTTCCCGACCATCGGAGTGACTGGATTCGAACCAGCGGCCCCCACGTCCCTAACGTGGTGCTCTACCAACTGAGCCACACCCCGCGAAATATTATTCTACCATGAGATGTGCACAGAATCAAGTACATTTTTTATGAGGCAGCCATGACCAAAAAACAGCGCGCACAAGCGGTTATCGAACGATTAAAAAAAGCATACCCCGAGGCTTCCTGCACCCTGAGTTATGATAAAGCCTGGCAGCTCCTGGTCAGCGTCCGCCTTGCGGCCCAGTGTACCGATGCGCGGGTGGATAAGACGACACCGCTGCTGTATGCGAAGTTCCCCAGCGTGGCCGCCCTGGCCATGGCCGATCCAAAAGAGATCGAGGAGATTGTGCGCCCGTGCGGACTGGGAGCCAGCAAAGCGCGGGACATATCGAAGTGCATGAAAATCCTTCACGAAACCTATGACGACCGCGTCCCCGATGATTTTGACACACTCCTGTCGCTCCCCGGAGTCGGGAGAAAAAGCGCAAACCTGATCATGGGCGATGTGTTCGGCAAGCCCGCAATCGTCACGGACACCCACTGCATCCGCATCAGCAATCTTCTGGGCCTCGTGGATAAGGAGAAGGATCCGTACCGCGTGGAAATGGCACTGCGGAAAATCGTCCCCCCTGAAGAGGGCAATGACCTCTGCCATCGCTTTGTGCTCCACGGACGCGCCGTCTGCATCGCCAGACGCCCCCAGTGCGCCGCGTGCGTCCTCCGGGACGTCTGCAGGACGGGGGCTGCATCCGGGAAAGCGGAGAATCCTTCCTGAAGGCAAACTTTCTGATTTTTTCTTTTTTCTTCGTACCCTTTTTTACGAAATTGTGTTATACTTAAAGATATCTTTGGTGCGCTGAAAAAGCGGCCGTCAGGTTTGTTGTCAGGGTTTTGAGGTGCGTTTCATGCTGAAAAAGGGCGATCATATCGTATACGGAATTCATGGACTGTGTCGAGTGGAGGACATCCTGGTGCCGCCGTTTATCGAACGAGGCAAGGAACGGGACTATTACCTGATGATCGCTGATGCGGATGAAAAGGGCCTTCTTTATGTACCCGTGGACAGCGAGGCGGAGCGCCTGCGCGATGTGACAGACAGGGAGGAAGCGCTGCGGCTGATCGACGACGAAAACGGGGGAAAAGATCCGGACATCTGTGGCGGTAAGAAATCCGACTCGATCGTCTCCGCCATCATCAAGCGCAATCAGGCGCGGGAGATGATGCAGCTCGTCAAGACCCTCTACCTGCTTCGGAGAGACAGAGAGAAGGAAGGAAAAAAATTTGCCGCCGTCGATGAAAAACATCTGGCGGCGGCTGAAAAGCTGCTGTTTTCCGAGCTTGCCTATTCGCTCAACTGCGAATTCGGCGAGGTCCAGGAGCGGGTGCGGAAAGCGGCCTACAGGACCGGCTCCGTGCCGGTGAGCAGCCGGTAAGCTTCGCTGTACTTGGCAATCGTCTTGTCCACAATCTCCTGGGGCAGGGTGTAGTTGCAGTCCGGGTGCGCCTTGAGGTAATCCCGCACAAACTGCTTGTCAAAGGACGGCTGGCTGTGTCCGGGGGCAAATCCCTCGAGAGGCCAGAACCTGCTGGAATCCGGCGTGAGCACCTCGTCTCCGAGCACCACCTCCCCGCTTTCATCAAGCCCGAATTCAAATTTGGTGTCCGCGATAATGATGCCGTGCGCGTGCGCGTAATCCGCGCATTTTTTGTAGATGGCCAGCGTCTTGTCACGGATGGTCTGCGCGAGTGTCTCGCCTCTTCCGGGGAAAGTCTTTTCCAGCACCTCAATGCTTTGTTCGTAGGAGATGTTTTCGTCGTGAGTCCCGATTTCCGCTTTGGTGCTGGGCGTGTAAAGGGCCTCCGGGAGCTTCGCGCATTCCTGTAAGCCCTCAGAAAGACGGATGCCGCACACAGTTCCGTTTTCCTTGTAGCTCTGGTAGCCGGATCCCGTGATGTAACCGCGGACGATGCATTCGATGGGCAGCATGGTGAGCTTTTTACAGAGCATGGCCCGGCCCGCGAATTCGTCCGTCCGGAAGAATTCCGGCATATCGGCGGTGTCCGTGGATATCATGTGATTCCCGATGATATCCCTGGTGAAGCCAAACCAGAATGCGGACATGCCTGTGAGCACTTTCCCTCTTCCGGGGATGGCGCTCTTTAAGATGACATCAAAAGCGGAGAGACGATCCGTCGCGACCAGGATGAGCCGGTCCCCCAGGTCATAGATCTCCCTCACCTTGCCGGCCTTGACCGGCTTCATGGATTCCGTGTTAGACATGGCAGTTGTCCTTTCTTTTCTGAGAACGGCATGGAACCTGTCGCCGTTCATGACGCATGATCACCGTACAGTATAGCGCATTGTGATCGGAATAACAAGAAACGTCGTTATAGTTTAACTGTCGCCCGCTATTGTCAGTTTTTCGGTTAAGAGGTATCATTATAATGTCGGAGTATGCCCCGGGATCCGGCGGATTCCTGTTCTGCACCGACCGTCGTCATGAGGTGCCGCCGACAGGCGGCGGAGTCCTGATGACCGAAGCGAAGCTTTGCGAAGCAACGGAGCAATCCGTGACATCCTATAAAGTTAAGGAGGCATCCATCATGAGACGCAGGATACAGATAAAGCATGCGGGGAGAGCGGCGGCTCTTCTTCTTATGCTGACGATTACCGGCTGCGGCGCATCCGGGCAGGTGCAGCAGAATAGCAACACTCCGGACACTACGGAGGAACAGCCGGCTGCCGCCGCACAGGAGGACGCCGGCGCTGTGACACAGGAAGCGGTCGCCGATGATGCCGAAGCGGCAGAGCCCGCGCAGGAACCGTCCGGCGAACAGCAGGAGGAAACGCAGGAACCCGCGCAGACCGGGGAGGAGGAGGCGATGGACAACAAAATCTACGACGCCACGGGCTCTCTGATACCGAATAATGAGGCACTGTCGTTCGCGAAGTCTTTTGGCCCCGGATTCAATCTGGGCAACACATTTGACGCGTATCGGGACAGCGGACTGAAGGCGGATCTCTCGGATGAGCTCACGACGGAGACTTACTGGCAGCCGGTGGAGACGACGCGTGAGACCATTCAGGGACTGGCAGATGCGGGCATCCGCACGATCCGGATCCCCGTGAGCTGGCACAATCATATCACGGACGATCAGGTGACCATCTCGCCGGTCTACATGGATCGGGTGAACACGGTCGTCGACTGGGCGCTGGACGCCGGGATGAAGGTGATCCTCAACATCCATCATGACAACCACCCCGAGGCGAACGGCTTCTATCCGGATTCCGCGCATGCCGAACAGTCGCGGAAGTATATCTCCGGGATCTGGAAGCAGCTGGCCGAGCGCTACCGGGATTATGACGACCGGCTGATTTTCGAGTCCATGAATGAGCCAAGGCTTGTCGGACATGAAAACGAGTGGTGGTTCACGATCGATGAGCCCGAAGAAGCTGTGGCGGATTCCATGGCCTGCATCAATGAGCTGAATCAGCTCTTTGTCGACACGGTCCGCAGCGTCGGGGGGAGCCACCGGAACTGTTACGTGATGTGCCCGGGCTACTGCGCTTCACCGGACGGTGCACTGGCATATAACTTTATGCTGCCGAAGGATGCGCCTGACGTGGAAAACCGGATCATCGTATCGATCCACGCGTACATCCCCTATTCCTTTGCCCTTGAGGAAAACGGCACGGACAGCTTCAGTGCCTTCAGGGATGCGGATACGGGGGTCATCGTCAGCACGCTGAATAAGCTGTATATGAAATATGTCCGGAACGGCATCCCCGTGGTGATCGGCGAGTTCGGAGCCAGGGACAGAAACGGAAATGTGGAAGCGCGGGCAGAGTATGCGGGGTATTACGCCGCACAGGCCTGGTCCCGCGGGATGCCCTGCTGCTGGTGGGACAACGGATCATTCTCCGGCAGCGGAGAGGTGTTCGGGATCTATGACCGGAAGAAGGCCTGCTGGAAGATTCCGGAGATCGGCGAAACGTTTGTCGCTAATGCCATCCCGAGGTAGTCGTCACCGCGCCGTCTGTTGTGACGAATAAGGCTTCCGTATCGGGCAGGCTCTCAATGAGGGCCTGTCCTTTTTCACGGCCCAGGACCAGGCATGCCGTGGAGAGCGCATCGCCCGTGACGGAATCGTCCGACAGGATTGTGACCGATAAAAGCCCCGTGTCGGCCGGATAACCGGTCGCCGGATCAAGCACATGATGGTAGCGCACGCCGTCCTCCACAAAGGTGCGTTCGTAGATGCCGGAGGTGACGACGCTTTTGCCGCGGACCTCCACGGTGCGGAGGATCTGGCCGGAGGCTTCCGCCTGTGTGTCCCCGGAGAGGGCACTTTCGGGATCCCGGATCCCGACGCGGAACGCGCTGCCGTCCGGTTTTTCGCCGATCACGAGGACGTTTCCCCCGAGATTGATGACGGCGCTGGTTACGCCGTTTTGAATCAGATATGCCTTCAGCCGGTCGGCGATATAGCCCTTGGCGATGCCGCCGAGATCATATTGTGCGTCTTTGTCTTTCGGATCGGTCATGGAGAGCGCCTCGGCGATGGCTTCCGGGGACGGGACTGGCCCCGGCGGATCCCCGCCGAAATTCCAGAGGGAGGTTAGTGTGCCGAGGGAAGGGGAAAAGGCACCCTGCGTGCGGCTTCTCCAGTCCAGCCCCACACGGATCAGCTCCTCCAGTTCGGGATCGGAGGCGCCCTTTGCGGCGGACGGTTCGTCCGGGTGGTTGCGTTTCCAGAGGGCGGACTGCTCGTTGTGAGCCGAAAAAACCTCCGAATCATAGTGATCGGCCATCTCCATGCAGGCATCCAGCAGGCGCCCGGCTTCCGTCTCCTCCCTGCCGTACAGGGAGATCCGGATCACGGTGTCAAAAGCGAAGGCGGTGCGGGAGACCGGCGTCATGTCCGCAGGCTTAAGGGAAGCAGTGCCGCAGCCGGCGGTGGCGACGGGAAGGAGTGCCGCAAGGAGGATTGCGGCGAAGCGGGAGATTCTGGCCGAATTGCTCATTTCTCCGTTTTTGTCCGCTTTTCTTTTGCGGATATTTGTTGTATATTGAGGTTTCATTGGTACTGATTATAGCATCGAAGCCGGGACACCGCAATGAACGCCGGTACCCGCAGGACAGTAAGAGATTGACGTCATGGATAAGAAGAACGCCTCGGGGGAAGCATCCAACTCCGTAATGATTACCATATCGTCGTTTATCGTTGATAAACGGATGCTGTTTTTCCTCATTTACATCATCGCCATCATCTTTTCCTTTTTCTCCAAAAGCTGGGTCTCCGTGGAAAATGACCTCGCGGCCTATCTGTCCGGCGACACGGAGACGAGACAGGGGCTGGATCTCATGGAGGAGCAGTTCACCACCTTCGGCTCCGCCAAGATCATGGTGGCCAACATCACCTGGGATGAAGCAAGCGCGCTGAAAAACAGAATCACGGAAATGGACGGCGTGCAGGGGGTGACCTTCACCGAAGCGGACGAGGAGGAAACGGAGTTCGTCAAGCATTACAACAACGGCTCTGCGATGTATTCCGTGACCTTCAATTATGACGAGGACGACGTCCGGGCGCTGGAATCCTTAAACGGCGTCAAGACGGCACTCTCCGACTATGATCTCTACGTGTCTACGACCCTGGGCAACCAGCAGGCGGAGATCATTGAGAATGAGATGAAGACGATCATTCTGCTCGTCGCCTTCGTGGTGGTGGGCGTGCTGCTGTTTACCAGCGAATCCTTCGGAGAGATTCCGCTTCTGGGCCTGACGTTTCTGGTGTCGATGCTGCTCAACGGCGGCACCAATTTCTTTTTCGGCACGATCTCCTTCGTCTCCAATTCGGTTTCCTCCATCCTGCAGCTGGCGCTGTCGGTGGACTATGCGATCATTTTGTGCAACCGCTACAAGGAGGAGTATGCCGGAGGCCTGTCGGTCCGGGACGCGGCGATCGTCGCGCTGTCCAAATCCATTCCGGAGATTCTTTCCAGCTCGCTGACGACCATTTCCGGTTTGTTCGCGCTGGTGTTCATGCACTACAAAATCGGCGCGGACATGGGCATCATTCTGATCAAGGCGATTCTGATCTCACTGCTTGTGGTCTTCACGCTGATGCCCGGGCTGATCGTGCTTTTGTCCGACATCATGGAGAAGACGAAGCATAAGAGCTTTGTGCCGAAGATCAGCGCGGTGGGCGCCTTTGATTATCTCACAAGAAAGATTGTGCCGATCATCTTTGTGGTGGTGTTCGGCATTGCGGCTTATTATTCACAGAAGTGCCCTTACGTCTACGGCTATTCCACGCTTTCCACGCCCGTGCTCAACGAGGTCCAGATCGCGGACAATCTGATCACCGATACCTTCGGTTCGGAGAACCTGCTGGCGGTGATTCTGCCCGGTCACGACCACCAGAGCGAGGAGCGGCTGCTCGAAACGCTGGAGGCGCGTTCCGAGGTGCACCACTGTCAGGGTCTGGCCAACACGGAGGCCATGGGCGGCTATACCCTCACGGACAGGCTGACCCCGCGTCAGCTTTCGGAGCTGGTCGGCGTGGACAATGAGATCATCGAGCTGCTCTACAGCGCCTATGCGGCAGAGCACGAGGAATACGGCCGGATCATCGGCGGCATCTCCTCCTACCGCGTCGCACTGATGGATATGCTCATGTATATCTATGAAAAAGTGGAAGAGGGCTATGTGACGCTGGATGAGGATATCTATGCCACCCTGTCGGACGCCTATGTGCAGATTTCAAACGGACGCAAGCAGCTGGAGGGCCCGGATTACGACCGGATTCTCGTCTACCTCAACCTGCCGCAGGAGAGTGATGAGACCTTTGCCTTCATTAATGAGATCCATGAGCTTGCCCGGGAATTCTACGACGACCAGCAGATTCTCGTGGTGGGTGAGTCCACCAGCCAGAAGGATCTGCGGTCCAGCTTCGAGACGGATAACCTGATCGTGTCGATCGTGTCCGTCCTGTTCGTGTTGGTGATTCTGCTGTTCACCTTCAAGTCGGCCGGCATGCCGGTGCTGCTCATCGCGGTGATCGAGGGCGCGATCTTTATGAATTTCTCGTTTCCGACGCTGATGAAGGAAAATCTGTTTTTCATGGGCTACCTCATCGTGAGCTCCATCCAGATGGGCGCCAATATCGATTACGCGATCGTCATTTCCAGCCGCTACACCGACCTCAGAAAGACCATGGGCAGGAAGGAGGCGATCATCGATTCGCTGAATTTCGCTTTTCCGACGATCATCACATCCGGCTCCATGATGATTCTGGCCGGTGTGTTCCTGTCCCAGATCACGTCGGATCCCTGTATTGCCGGCATCGGCGAATGTCTGGCCCGCGGCACCTCGATTTCCGTGGTGCTGGTCATGTTCGTGCTGCCGCAGATCCTGCTGATCGGCGACCGCATCATTGCGGTGACGGCCTTTGACATCTCCATGCCGATCCGCATGAGGGAGGAGTACGGAACCGTGGTGGTCAACGGCGCGATCCGGGGCACGGTCAACGGCACGGTCATCGGTGCCATGAACGCGGTCGTTCACGGTGAAGTCAAGGCCGTGATGGTCTCGGGCACGATGGAGAGCGCGGAGCAGTCCATCCTGGTTCCTGCGTCGAAGGAGATTGAGGACAACATGTTCGCCTACAGAAAGAAAGAGCAGGAAGCGCGGGAAACACAGGAGCAGGAAGCCCTGGATCAGAAAGCGCAGGAACAGGAAGCACAGGAAGTTCAGGAAAAGGAACCTCGGGAGCAAAAAGCTCCGGAGCAGAAAAAAGATCAGAAGCAGAAGCGGAAGAAGAAGCAGGAAGCCCCTGACCAGGCGGAGAAAGGGGGCGAACAGTGAGAAACGTGAGGAAATCAGACATGCTTCGCCGCGGTCTTTCTATTTTGACCGCATTGTTATTGTATCTGTCTCCCGGCATGTCCCTGTACACGGCTGCCGCACCGGCCGCGGACAAGACGGCGGAAGAGGAGCAGACAGGAGAGGAGCAGGCGGAAGAGGCCGAGGAGGAGATTGAGATCAAACCGGATTTCCTCATCTCTTCGGAGGAGGACTGGACGGCGTTTGCGGAGGCCGCGCATGAGGCGGAGTGGTCAAAGAACCGCACGGTGCGTCTGAAGACGGATCTTTCGTTTTCGGCGGAGACCTCGCGCATCATGTATTTCGCGGGGACGTTTGACGGAGAGGGACACACGATCAAGGGGATGAGCATCCGGTCGGAGGTGTCCGACACGGGGCTTTTCGCACAGCTTGAGGAAGGCGCTGCGGTGAAGAATCTGTCCCTGATCGGCGCCGTGCTGCCGGTGGGACGGCATTCGGTGCTCGGCGGAATCGCCGGGATCAACCGCGGGACCATCGAAAACTGCTCCTGGTTCGGCAGTGTCGATGCACACGATGAAGTGGGCGGCATTGCGGGACGAAACGAAGCGACCGGGGTGATCCGGGGCTGCACCGCGGGAGGCATCATTCAGGGGGATCTCTCCGCCGGAGGGATCACGGGCTTTAATAACGGCCTGATCGAAGACTGCCGGAACGAGGCGCAGGTGAACACCGTCTACACGGAGGTTCCTTTTTCTACGGAGGATATCTCCCTGAAGCTGGATGAGAGCCTGCAGACCGGCAGGATCACCACGGTGGAGAATATCCATCAGAAAAAAGACCTCGGCGGGATCGCCGGCGGATCCGCCGGGGAGATCCGGGGCAGTGTCAATGCCGGGAAGGTCGGTTACGAGCATGTGGGTCATAATGCGGGCGGCATTGTCGGCCGTTCCACGGGACTGGTCCGAAACTGCAGCAATGAGGGCGAGGTGCTGGGGCGCCGGGATGTGGGTGGTATCGTCGGGCAGCAGCAGCCGGATCTGGAGATGAGCTTTTCCGCCGGAAGTCTGGGAGAGATCGGTTCGGCGCTGGATGATCTGGAAGGACTGATCAACGACGCGCTTTCCGAGACCGAGAATCACACGAATGACACCAGCGCGCGTCTGTTGGAGATCGCCGGCCTGATCCGGGTTGCCAAGGGGGATGTGCAGACGCTGACGGGGGATGCGGCAAACAGGGCGGATGAAGCGGCGGCGCGGCTGAACGCGGCGACGAGTGCGCTGGAGCTGTCCCTGTCGGATATCGCCACGGCCTGCAGCCGGATTTTTGATTATGTGAAAAAGGTGTCCGCGGCGGTGAAATCCTTTGAGGAGAAGCTTCGGGTTTATCTGGACCGCATCGAGATGACCGCGGCGGACAGGGAGCGCCTGAAGGCGGCGCTGGAGAGACTGGACAAGGGTCTGGCTGCCATGAGCGACGCGGCGGATGCGCTGGAAAAGGCGATCGGCAGCGGCCCGGAGATCCCGAAGGGCGGGGAGCAGCAGGCGGAGGCCGCTCTGAAAAAGATCATCGCCGCCTATGCGGACATGCTGGAGGCGCTGTCGGACATCGAGAGCATCCTCGCAAAATATGAGGAATCCGAAGGGGTGAGCGACCTGGCGTTCTGCCGGGATATCGAGATCATTGAGGAGGCTGCGGCTCCGATCCGCCAGGGAATGGAGGGCGCGGCGTCCGGGGAGGACGAGATCCTCAATGTGCTGCAGGAGGGATCCGCGGCGCAGGAAGCATTTCTTGCGGACCTGACGACCGGGAATCTCACGGATCTGATCGCCCGCATCGACGAGGCGCAGGCCGTCATCCATGTCTATACGGACGAAGCCGCGGGAAGCAGCAGGCTGTCACAGGATCTGGAGAGTGCGAAGGATGCGCTTCGCGCCGCCGGTGCCGGAGAGGGAGAGATCGCCGCGCTGGAGTCCGATGTAGCCAGGATCACCGCGGATGCCGCCACGGTGGATGAGCAGCTGGAGATCATGCGCAAGGTGCGGGACGAGGTGCTGATCGAGCAGGGAAGCGCCTACGCGGCACAGGAGATCCTGCCGGCGATTTCCGGGCTGGTCAGGGCATTTTCCGAGGTGAGCGGTGCGCTCAGTGAGCTGACGGCGGTGCTTCGAAACTATTTCACCCAGATCTCCGAGCCGGAAACCGCTGCGGCGAGAGAGGATTGTAAAAAGGCGATGGATGAGCTCGCCGCTCAGCTGAACAGGCTGCCGGATATCGATCCGCTGCTGCCCGATGCCCTGTCCCGTCTTTCTAATATCGATTTAAGGATCAGCGGCGTCAGCAGCGCGGCCAGAGAGGCGGGGAGCAGCCTTTATTCCGCGATCGACCAGATGATCACCAAGTCCAATGCCTTAAACGAGAGCTTAAAGAACGCTGCGAGCGATACCGTCGGCAACCTGAAGGGCATCAACGGACAGATGGGACAGCTCGCCGATCTGATTGAGGCGGCGGTGGAGGAGCAGCGAAACCGCAGCCTGGACCCCGCGGATTACACGGATGATATCTCGGAAGAGAATCTGGAGAGCGCCTCGCGGGGGCGCATCACCGGGTGCACAAACCGGGCAAGGGTGGACGCCGACGCGGATGTCGGCGGCATCGCCGGATTTATGGGCGTGGATCTGGAACTGGATCCGGAGCATGAGATCGCGACGGCGGGGAGCCGTTCGGCGGACGCCAGAATGATGGAAAAGGCGATAATTGACAGCTGCACCAACGAGGGCGAGGTGCACTGCAAGAACAATTACGCGGGCGGTATGGTCGGCCGCATGCAGATGGGCATTGTTTATGCCGGCAGGAGTCTGGGCTGGATTGAGGCCGGCGGAAGCTATGCCGGCGGCATCGCCGGTTTTTCGGGCGCTGTCATCAAGGGATGCCTTGCAAAGACCGGAATCCGTGCAAACGGCTACGCGGGCGGCATCGCAGGTCTTGGCTCCACCATGACGGACAACCGGGCGATGGTCTATTTCCGTGACGCCACACAGCATACCGGCGCGATCGCGGGCAGTGTGCAGGAGATCTCCGCCGAAAAGCTCTCCGGCAATCTCTGGTGCGGGGGCGGTGTGTGGGCCGTCGACGACGTGGACTATGCGGGACTGGCGGAGCGCGCGGATTATGATGTGATCACGCAGGGACAGGGCGCGCTGTTTAAGACCCTCAGGCTTACGTTCCTTGCGGATGAACAGGCGGTGGCGGTGCTGGACTGCCGCTACGGTGATGCGCTGCAGGAAAACAGCATCCCCGGCGTGCCGAAGAAGGAAGGCTTTATCGGCACCTGGTCGGAGACGGATTTCTCGGAAATCAGGCAGGAAAGCCGGATTGAGGCTGTCTACACGCGGATCGTGACGATTATCGCCAGTAAGGAAAAGAGAAAGGACGGCAAGCCGGTTCTCTTCGCGGAGGGCTCCTTTGCACCCGGGGACGAGCTGATGATTCCGGATTCGCGTGAGGAAGACGGCAGCGAGGTCTGGTTCATCCGCCTGCCGGAGGGACAGACCGGAGTGCATCGATTCCGTTTTCTGCCGGATGCGGATATGGGCGGCGTGTCGCTTCGGCTTTCGGAAGACGGGCAGCTGCGCACGCTCCGCACGGGGACGATGGGGCAGTATCTGACCTTTGAGGCCGAGGGGCAGCAGATCGAGCTGACCGTCGTCAGACAGGAAGGCCTGATCGACCGCCTGAAAAGCTTTGCGGTGCCTCTGGCTATCGGAGCGGCGGCAGTTGTCGCCGCCATCATTGCGGCGATTGTCGTCAAACGCCGGAAGAAAAAGAAGAATCAGGATTCGAAGCCGGAAGGAGCCGGTCCTGAGGAATCAGAGAAAACCGAAGAGGTCAGATCCGAAGAATCGGAGAAGACCGAAGAGGTCAGTTCCGGGGAGAAAGAGTCCTGACAGCCTCCGAAATGGCAATCCTGCTGTAGATTTCCGCGTAGGCCGCAGGGCCGACATCCTCCAGATAGTTCTGTTCGTAGTGTCTTTTGATGCCGTTGCGGTGCAGCGTATCCACCGCCTTGTTGTAGGCGATCGCGGCCTCCGCTTCGGTGTCGAAAATCCCGACGGTATAATTGCTGCGCACGTGGATCACCGTTTTGTAGCGCTGAAATCCGCGCTCTTCAAATCGCAGCACCCCCCGGTAGCGGTTGATGATTTCGATGTTTTCATAGCGCAGATCGTGATCATTGCCGTTGCGAAAGACGTAATCACGTCCCGGTACGGCATAGCTCCGGATGCCGTAGCGTGTCATAATCCCGATCTGTGAACCGTAATCCGCCACAAAGAGCCTGCCGCCGCGCCGCATGATGCGGTGGGAGGCATAGTAGAACAGGTCCTCCGCGTCAAAGAGGTAGACGTCTCCGGGACTCAGGTAATATCTGAAATCCCGCTTGCCAAGCAGGATGGGGGCGCCGAAATAGATGCCGGTGTCACGGAGATTGAACAGGCATACCGCCTTGACAAACGGCAGGGGCGAGCTGTCCGGGTAATTGTCCGGCGTGAGTGCGGGATCCGACAGACAGCGGCGCGCTTCCAGATAAGCGGCGTGTGCGTCCGCCTCGGTGGAAAAGCTCCCCAGGGAGATGTGCTTGCCCCTGTTTGTCAGAGAAGCCCGGAAACTCCGGGACCCGTCTGCTTTGTTGATGATGTATACGCCGGGAAGAAGGCCCTTCTTTGTCTTTGCCATCGGATGCTTTCTATGATATGATGTTCAAGGTCAAAAGCTCATGCGGCAATCATGCTTGCATGAATTGCTCCGTGAATTCCTGACCCGCCCGTACAATGTAATGGTCGGAGGAAGCACGAGATCCGGCGGATCTCGGTTCTGCACCGACCGAAGCGGAGCGGAGATGCGGGAGTTTCGAAGAAACGAAGCAATCCGTGAACATCATATGGTGTAAATCAGTTTTTGACTTCAATATCACAGTATATCATAAAAAAGCACCGATTGCCCATTCGCGGCAATCGGGAGAGAGGGGAAACAAGATGGAAATTCTGTATCAGAGCACCAGGGGAAACGGGGAGCGGATCACCGCTTCGCAGGCGATTCTTAACGGGATCGCGACGGACGGCGGTCTGTATGTGCCGACGCAGGTGCCGGCCTTTGACAGACCGGTCAGTGCCTTTGCCGGACTGTCATACAAAGAAACGGCCTTTGCGGTTCTGAAGCAGTTCCTGACCGATTACACCGATGAGGAGCTCACGGCCTGCATCGACGGCGCCTATAACGACAAATTTGACACGCCGAAGATCGCGCCGCTTCACGAGGCGGCAGGGGCTTTCTATCTCGAGCTTTACCACGGACCGACCATCGCGTTTAAGGATATGGCCCTTTCGATTCTCCCGCATCTGATGACGACGGCTGCACGTAAGAGCGGTCTGACCGACGAGATTGTCATTCTCACGGCGACGAGCGGCGACACCGGCAAGGCGGCGCTGGAGGGATTTGCCGATGTGCCGGGAACGAGGATCGTGGTGTTTTACCCCAAGCACGGGGTCAGCGCCATCCAGGAACGGCAGATGGTCACCCAGAAGGGAGACAACACCTGCGTGATCGGCATCGAGGGTAATTTTGACGACGCACAGACAGGCGTGAAAAGGATCTTCACGGATGAAGGGGTGCGGAAGACGCTGGCAGATAAGGGATTCCGCTTCTCCTCCGCCAACTCGATCAACATCGGCCGGCTGGTGCCGCAGATCGTCTATTACGTGTACAGCTATGCGACGCTTCTTGCGGAGAAAAAGATAAAGGACGGGGAGCCGGTCAATATCGTGGTTCCCACCGGTAATTTCGGCAATATCCTGGCGGCCTATTACGCGATGCAGATGGGCCTGCCGGTGCGGAAGCTGGTCTGCGCTTCCAATGAAAACAAGGTCCTGTACGACTTCTTCGGAACGGGGACCTACGACCGGAACCGCCCGTTTATTCTGACCAGCTCGCCTTCGATGGACATCCTGATCTCCTCCAATCTGGAACGGCTGATCTATCACATTGCCGGGGATAATGCCGAGACGGACAGGGCTCTTATGGCGAAGCTCCTGTCCGAGGGAAAGTATGCGATCACCGATTCCATGCGGGAAAAGCTGTCCATGTTTGTCGGCGGTTTCGCGACCGAGGAGGAGACAAAGGAGGAAATTGCCCGCGTTTACAGGGAAGCAGGCTATCTGATTGACACCCACACCGCGGTCGCAAGCGCCGTGTACAGGCGGTATCGTGAGCAGTCCGGTGATGAGACCCCGGCGATCATCGCATCGACGGCAAGCCCCTACAAGTTTACCCGTGCGGTGACGGAGGCGCTTGGCATAGAGACGCAGGGAGCCGACGACTTTGCCCTTGTGGGGCGCCTGTCGGAAAAGACGGGCATTCCGGTGCCCGCGGCCGTGTCTTCTCTGGAGACGGCTTCGATCCGGCATGACACCGTCTGTGAAGTCGAAGAAATGGAGGACGGGGTAAAGCGTTTTCTCGGAATCTGACACCACATGTAAGGGGGACAAAGATGGCAAACGACACCGCATATTCGGAACTGACGCCGCAGATCATCGAGCTGTCGGAAATGAGCCGGCAGGCGGATTACATCGAAAACGAGCTGTTTACCCGGTTCAATGTCAAGCGGGGCCTTCGCGATCTGAACGGCAAGGGTGTGCTGACCGGTCTGACCCATGTGTCGGAGATCCGCGCGACAAAGGATGTTGACGGGGAGTCGGTGCCGGCGGACGGCGAGCTGTATTACCGCGGCTACAAGATAGAGGATCTGATCCGCGGCTTTACGGAGGAAAACCGCTTTGGCTTCGAGGAAGTCACGTGGCTCCTTCTGTTCGGCCATCTGCCGAAAAAAAGCGAGCTGAAAAGCTTTGAGAAGCTGCTCAGCTTCTACAGGAGCCTGCCGACCAGCTTTGTGCGCGATATCATTATGAAGGCGCCCAGCCGCGATATGATGAACACGCTCGCCAGATCGGTTCTGACACTGTATTCCTATGACGATCTGGCGGACGATGTGTCGCTTCCCAATGTGCTGCGGCAGTGTCTGCAGCTGATCAGCCTCTTTCCGCTGCTTTCGATCTATGGCTATCAGGCCTACAATCACTATCACGAGGGGCAGAGCCTCTATATCCACCAGCCGAAGGAACAGCTCTCCACCGCGGAGAACATCCTTCATCTGCTCCGCCCGGACAGCAGCTACACCGCGCTGGAGGCCAGACTTCTGGACATCTGTCTGGTGCTGCACATGGAGCACGGGGGCGGCAATAATTCCTCGTTCACGACACACGTCATCACCTCGTCCATGACGGATACCTACTCCGTGATGGCGGCCGCGATCGGCTCGCTTAAGGGGCCGCGTCACGGCGGCGCCAACATCAAGGTCGTGCGCATGTTCGACGAGATGAAACAGGTGGTCCGTGACTGGGAGGACGACGAGGAGATCGAGAACTATCTGAAAAAGCTGCTTCATAAGGAAGCGTTTGACCACGCGGGGCTGATCTACGGCGTGGGGCATGCGATCTACTCCAAATCCGATCCGCGCGCGCGGGCGCTCAAGCACTATGTCTCCATGCTTGCCGAGGAAAAGGGCAAGGGCGAGGAGTGGGGACTCTACCAGCGCGTCGAGGCCATCGCGCCGAGGCTGATCGCCAGCGAGCGGAAAATGTACAAGGGTGTCAGCATCAACGTGGACTTTTACTCCGGTTTTGTCTATCAGATGCTGAATCTGCCGATCGAGCTGTACACACCGATCTTTGCCATGGCGCGGATATCGGGCTGGAGTGCGCACCGGATGGAGGAGCTCGCCAATGACGGCAAGATCATCCGTCCCGCTTATAAGGCCATCGGTCCGGTGAAACCGTACATCGTGATGAAAAAGAGGTGAATATGAACGACATCATCAGGGAACGACTCGCTCGTCTGCGTGCGTGGATGGCCAGGCACAGGCTGGATTACTGCCTGTTTCCCACCGCGGACTTCCATAATTCGGAATATGTCGCCGATTTCTTTAAGGCGCGCGAGTATTTCTGCGGCTTCACCGGTTCCAACGGCACCCTGGTCGTGTCAAACGACTGGGCGGGGATGTGGACGGACGGCCGCTATTTCATTCAGGCGGAAAAGGAAATGGCCGGCACCGGCGTGACCCTGTTCCGTATGGCGGACGAAGGCGTGCCGACCATCAACGAATATCTGAAGGCGCACATGCGCCCCGGCGAGACGCTTTCCTTTGACGGACGCGTGCTTTCCGCAAGACTCGGCCTCGGGCTGGAGGAGGATCTGCTTCCGAACGGAATCCGGATCACTTACGACACGGATCCTGCGGAGGGGGCCTGGCCGGACAGACCTGCGCTTCCCTGCCATGATCTGTTCCTGGTGGAGGATGAACTGGCCGGCGCTTCCGCTGCGGACAAGCTTGCGCAGGTGCGGGAAAAGATGAAGGAAGCCGGTGCCGACAGGCATCTGCTGTCCGGTCTGGATGATATCTGCTGGCTGCTCAATATCCGGGGAGGCGACGTCGCCTGTTCGCCGGTGGCGCTTTGCCATGCCTGGATCACCGATGACCGCGTGATCCTCTTTATCCAGGAGGAAGAGGTCACGCCGGAGGCCGGAGCCTGTTTGGACGGGATCGGTGTCGAGCGGATGCCGTACGGGGCAATTACCGGATTTCTGGACACCTGCGATCTCCATGGGCACACCGTGCTCTATGACCGTGAGCGGATGAGCTATGCGCTGATGAAAAAGCTCCAGACGCAGGCGGAAAAGACCGGAGGACAATGGGTCGAAGAGCAGGATCCGACGAAGCTGCTCAAGGCGGTCAAGAACGAGACGGAGCTTACGCACATCCGTCAGGTCTACCTGCGCGACAGTGCGGTGCTCACCCGGTTTCTGTGGTGGGTCAAGACAAACGCCGGCAAAATTCCGATGGATGAATACTCGGCGGCGCTGAAGCTCGACGCCATGCGGGCCGAACTCCCGGGCTTCATTGAACTGTCCTTTCCGACGATCAGTGCGTACGGCGCCAATGCGGCCATGATGCATTATGAGGCGACTGAGGCGGATCATGCGGATATCCGGGCGGAGGGGATGTATCTCGTCGATTCCGGCGGCACCTACCGGGGCGGGACGACGGATGTCACACGGACGCTGGTCCTGGGACCGGTGTCGGAGGAGGTGAAGCGGCATTTCACGGCGGTCACGGCGGGGATGCTCAGGCTTGCCAACGGACGGTTCCTGCAGGGATGCACCGGGCGGAATCTGGATATTCTTGCCCGCGGTCCTGTATGGGATCTGGATATCGATTACAAATGCGGAACGGGTCACGGCATCGGCTATATGCTCAATGTCCATGAGGGACCGCAGTCCATCCGCTGGCGCAGAATCAAGGACGAGACGGAAGCGGAGCTTCTGCCGGGCATGATCGTGTCGGATGAGCCGGGTGTTTATATCGAAGGCAGCCATGGGATCCGGACGGAAAACATTCTGGAGGTGGTTTCCGGCAGCAAAAATGACGACGGACAGTTCCTGGGCTTCCGGATGCTCACCTGGGTGCCGATCGATCTGGACGGGATCGATCCGCAGCTTCTGGAGCCGCGCGAGCGGAAGTGGCTCAATGACTATCATGCGGAAGTGTGCAAGAGAATCAGTCCGTTCATTGAGGAAGAAGAGATCAGGGAATGGCTGAAAGAGGCCACCCGCGCGATCTGAGGATGCCATGAAGAGAAAATATGAGATCGACATGGTGCAGGGCGCGCTGCTGCCGAAGATTCTGCTGTTCGCCATCCCGCTGCTTTTCTCAAGCGTCCTGCAGCTTCTGTTTAACGCCGCGGATATCGTGGTCGTCGGACGCTTCGGCAGGGACGGCGCACATTCCATCGCCGCGGTCGGATCGACGGGCTCTCTGATCAACCTGATCGTCAGTCTTTTCGTCGGTCTCTCCGTGGGAGTCAATGTGCTGGCCGCGCGGTATTTCGCCGCAAGGGAAAAGCAGAATATGAGCGAGACCGTGCACACGTCCGTGATGCTTGCACTGATCGGCGGCGTGCTGGTGGGTGCCTTCGGGTTTGCGGTCTCCGCCCCGGTGCTTCGGATGATGGGCACACCGCCGGAGGTTCTGCCTCTGGCGGTTCTCTATATGCGGATCTATTTTCTCGGTGCGCCGGTTTTGTTCCTTTATAATCTCGGAAGTGCGATTCTGCGTGCCGTGGGCGACACGAGGCGGCCGCTTTTTTTCCTGATCATCAGCGGTTCCATCAATGTGGCGCTGAATGTCTTCTTTGTTGTGGCACTGCATATGGATGTGGCCGGCGTGGCGGCGGCGACCGTCTTTTCGGAGGCGGTGTCGGCGTTCATGATCCTGCGCTGTCTCCTCATCACGGAGGAGAGCTACCGGCTGGTTCCTTCCCGGCTGCGCGTAAACAGGCACAAGCTGGGGCTCATCCTGAAGATCGGCGTGCCCGCCGGTGTGCAGGGCATGATTTTTTCATTTTCCAACGTGCTGATCCAGTCCTCGGTCAATTCCTTCGGCTCCATCGCCATGGCCGGCAACGCGGCGGGCGCCAACCTGGAGGGGTTCGTCTATATGTCGATGAATGCCGTCTATCAGGCATCCGTGTCCTTTACCAGCCAGAATTACGGTGCGGGCAACTTAAAACGCGTCGACCGTGTGCTGGCGACCTGCATGGCGACCGTGTTTGTGATCGGACTGGTGATGGGCAACGGCTTCCGGTTCTTCGGACGGGAGCTCCTGGGGCTCTACACGGATGATCCTGCGGCGATTGCCTACGGCTTAAGGCGCATGAGCGTGATCTGCAGTCTGTATTTTCTCTGCGGGCTGATGGACACGGTCTGCGGAAGCCTCCGCGGCCTGGGCTATTCGGTTCTTCCGATGGTGGTATCGCTGATCGGCGCCTGCGGATTCCGGATCGTCTGGATCTACACCTATTTCCGGACGCACCATGATCTGACGGTGCTTTACATGTCCTATCCGATCAGCTGGACGCTGACGGGACTCGTGCACCTGCTGTGCTTCTTCATGATCCGCAGGAAGCTCGTCGCAGGCGGGCCGCACGGGGAGCACAGACGGCCCGATGCGACAAAAAAGCAGGGATGATCCAATGGCTTTAGACAAAACGGGACGGGCGCGGATGCGCATAGATGGGGAGTGAGCTGTCGTGGAAGTGGCCGTATTCAGCGATATACACAGCAATTACGAAGCGTTTCGGGCGTGCTTTGAATACTGCACGACGCGGGGGATCGATCACTACCTGCTTTTGGGGGATTATGTCACGGACTGTCCCGATCCGGAAAAGACGATGGAGCTGATCTATATTCTGCGCGATTATTTCCGGAGCGTGTTCATTCGCGGAAACCGCGAGGATTATCTGCTGGACTACAGGAATCGCGGGGAGACGGGCTGGATTGACGGTTCGGCAAGCGGAACCCTGCTGTACACCTATGATCACCTGACGGACAGGGATCTGTATTTCTTTGAAAAGCTTCCGATCACCACCGTGTGGGAGGAGAGGGGGTTCCCGCCGGTCACGCTCTGCCACGGAACCCCGGAACAGTCGAACGGTCTGATGCTTCGCGGAGAGCGGAACACACGCCGCATCCTCTCGACCATGACCACCGGGATGCTGCTTCACGGGCATCACCACGAGCAGGAGGCCTACCGGTTCCGTGACCGGTTCTGTGTCAATCCGGGTTCCGTGGGCGTCCCCTGGAATGCCGGCGGCAAAGCCCAGTTTGCGATCTTAAGGAGCACGGGAGACGCCTGGGTGGAGGAGCTGGTTCAGCTGGATTATGACCGGGAAGCGGAATACCGGGCGTTTATCGAAAGCGACCTCATGGACCGCGCGCCGGCATGGGCCGCGGTGACGATGCATACCCTCCGCACCGGGATCGACCTGAATGAGACCGTGATGCTGCGCGCCATGCAGCTGTGCAAGGAGACGGAAGGAGAGGCCGTCTGGCCGCATATCCCCGAAAAGTACTGGGCCCAGTCCCTGATGGAGCATCGAATCGATCTTCAGGGGCGGGAAGTGCCGAGAAACATCCCTTTATAAAAAAAACATAAAATCGCGGAAAAATACTTGCATTCCTGTTCTCTTGTGCTATGATAGGTTCTGTTGTTAGCACTCGAGCATATAGAGTGCTAACAAATGAAAATATCCAGATCGAAAGGTAAAGGAGGCATGCATTATGAAACTGGTACCGTTGGCAGACAGAGTTGTTTTAAAGCAGCTTGAGGCGGAAGACACGACGAAATCCGGAATTGTCCTTCCCGGCAAGGAAAAGGAAAAGCCCCAGCAGGCTGAGGTCATCGCGGTTGGCCCCGGCGGCACGGTGGACGGCAAGGTGATCAAGATGGAAGTCAAGAAGGGCGAGACCGTGATCTATTCCAAGTATGCAGGGACAGAGGTCAAGCTGGATGAGGAGACCTTCATCATTGTCAAGCAGAGTGATATTCTGGCTGTGGTTAAATAAAACCCGCCAAGCGGCCGGGCGGATGATCATGCCTGCATGATCAGATGCACGGACATTTTTCAATTGTAAAAAAGGAGGCAAATAAAATGGCAAAGACAATCAAGCACGGAGCAGATGCCCGTCTGGCAATGGTTGAGGGTGTAAATAAGCTTGCGGACACCGTCGGTGTGACGCTTGGACCCAAGGGCAGAAATGTCGTTCTGGACAAGAGCTACGGTGCGCCGACGATCACCAACGACGGTGTGACGATCGCAAAGGAGATCGAGCTGGAGGATCCCTATGAGAATATGGGCGCACAGCTTGTCAAGGAGGTCGCGACCAAGACCAACGATGTGGCCGGCGACGGCACCACGACAGCCACGGTTCTCGCACAGGCGATGATCAACGAAGGCATCAAAAACCTGGCGGCCGGCGCGAATCCGATCGTGCTGCGCAAGGGCATGAAGAAGGCGACGGACAAGGCGGTTGAGGCGATCGCGAAGATGTCCACCAAGGTGAAGGGCAAGGAGCAGATCCAGCGTGTCGCGGCGGTTTCCTCCAGTGACGAGAAGGTCGGCGAGATGATCGCCGAGGCGATGGAGAAGGTCGGCGGCAAGGACGGCGTCATCACCATCGAGGAGTCCAAGACCATGCTGACCGAGATGGATCTGGTCGAGGGCATGCAGTTTGACCGCGGCTACATCAGCGCCTACATGGCCACGGACATGGATAAGATGGAGGCCAATCTCGAGGATCCCTACATCCTGATCACGGACAAGAAGATCTCCAATGTGCAGGATATCCTGCCGGTGCTGGAGCAGGTCGTCAAGACCGGTGCGCAGCTCCTGATCATCGCTGAGGATGTCGACGGCGAGGCACTCACGACCCTGATCGTCAACAAGCTGCGCGGCACCTTCAACGTGGTGGCGGTCAAGGCACCCGGCTACGGCGACAGACGCAAGGAGATGCTCCAGGATATCGCGATCCTGACGGGCGGCAAGGTGATCAGCTCCGATCTGGGCCTTGAGCTCAAGGACACGGAGATGGGCGATCTCGGCAGAGCAAAGAGCGTCAAGGTGGAGAAAGAAAAGACCACAATTGTGGACGGCATGGGCGCAAAGAAGGACATTCAGGCCCGTGTGGCCCAGATCCGCAAGCAGATCGAGGAGACGACCTCCGATTTCGACCGTGAAAAGCTGCAGGAGCGTCTGGCCAAGCTCGCCGGCGGTGTCGCGGTTGTGCGTGTCGGCGCTGCGACGGAGACGGAGATGAAGGAAGCCAAGTATCGCATGGAGGATGCGCTCAATGCAACCCGTGCGGCGGTGGAAGAGGGCATCATCTTCGGCGGCGGAAGCGCTTATATTCACGCCATGAAGGATGTCGAGAAGCTCGCTGACGGACTGGACGGCGACGAGAAGACCGGTGCGCGCATCGTGCTCAAGGCTCTGGAGAGCCCGCTGTATCAGATCGCGGTCAACGCAGGTCTTGACGGTTCCGTCATCGTAAACAAGGTCAAGGAGTCCAAGAAGGGTGTCGGCTTCAATGCCTACACGGAAAAATATGTCGACATGGTTCAGGACGGCATCATCGATCCCGCTAAGGTCACCAGAAGCGCTCTGCAGAACGCGACCAGCGTTGCGTCGAGCTTCCTGACCACCGAGGCGGCCGTGGCCACCATCAAGGAGCCCCCGGCACCGATGCCGGCCGGCAACCCGGGCATGGGGATGATGTAAGCGGCAAGCTCCGCACACAGCGTCAACGAACGGTAATAAGAAGCCCTGCGCGAGGTGCGCAGGGCTTCTTTTTGCCGCATGATATCGGCCGTGCCTGCACGAACAGACAATTTTACTCCTGCACCTTGAAGAATTTCACATTCTGTTCCAGCTCGGAAGCGATCTGCTGCAGGCTCTCCGCCTGCTCGACGACGGATTCCATGTTGCTGTCCAACTGGGTGAGGCTGGCACTCGTTTCCTGCGTGGAAGCGGCATTTTCCTCCGAGACGGAGGACAGCGACTCGACGGAGCTCATGATGCTGTTCTTGTCGGTGGTCAGGCTCTCCACCAGCGTGACAATCTGTTTGTTGCCCTCCTCCGTCTCCAGAAGCAGAGACTGCATGTGCGTAAAGGCGGTCATCATCTCCTGCAGCGCGGAGGTCTCGTGTGAGGTGGCTTCTTTGATGCTGGCGGTCAGCTCCTTGTTGCGGTCGGACAGCTCGGTGATGGTATGGAGCATGGAGGTGATCTGTTCCGCTGTGTGGTTGGAATCGGCGGCCAGGTCTTTGATGTTGTTGGCGACGACGACGAAGCCCTTGCCCGCCTCGCCGGCGCGTGCCGCTTCAATGGAGGCGTTCAGGGCGAGCATGTTGGTCTGGGAGGCGATGGAGATGATGGCACGTGCCGCCTTGGTGATATCCAGCACGACCTCAGAGGTCTGGTTCACGGACTCCGCCACCTCGCCGGCCATGCGGTCGGTCTCCTCATCGGCGCGCTTGAGCTCCTCCAGCTGATCGGAGACCTTCGTCGAATTGGTGTAAACCGCGCGGCCCCTGTCCATGTTGCTGTTTGCGGCCTCAAGAACCTGATCGACGGAGGAACCGATGTTGATCGTGATTTCAGAGGTGGACTGCACGTCCTGTGCCATCATTGTAGCGCCCTGTGCCAGCTCGCTGACTGCGTGGGTGATGTCGTCGGTGGTGCGCTGGGAGTCGGAGATCTTCAGCTTGGTGTTTTCGGCGCGCGAGTTGACGTTGTCGGCATGTCCGATCACCTTGATCAGGGCATCGCGGAGACGGCCGCGCATGTCGTCGAGCGAAACGGCGATCTCACTGAACTCCCGGATGAATGATTTCACCGAAACCGGCGTCACGAAATCTCCGCCGGACAGTATGCCGATGGATTCCGATACCGATTTGATGCTTCTTGAAATCAGATTGGCGACGACCAGGGACAACACCAGCAAAACCAGGGCGACGACGCAGAAAACGGCGCCGGTTGCGAAAATCGTGCGGGTCAGTTCGGCGGATTTCTTATTCACCTCATATTTTGCCCATTCCTCCGTGATGTCCGTCATGTCGCTTAAGTAGGAGCGCGTGGACTGGAAGCAGGCGATGAAGGTGCTGAAACTCCCCTGGTGCTCGTCAATATCGTAGGAATTGCTCCAGTTGTCAAAGGAGGCGGCAAATTTGTCGGACAGCTCCTGGTAGGTCAGCCCGGAAGGGGATTTGGTGCCCGTGAACAGGTCCGGATTCTGCTGCGCGATCGCGGATGCGGCGTTGACGTTGTCGATCGTCTGCTGTTTGTTTTCCTTGTAATCGGAGAGCATCTGCGCGAGGGAATTGGCGTCGTATTTGCTGCCGGTGTACATCGTGTACTCCGTTGCGGCCAGCATGGCCTGATAAAAGTCACGGTCGGCGTTGATCAGGGTCGTGCTGACCTGATAAAGCGTTTCCATATAAAGGCTTTCGTCGTCCTCCTCTACGTGCTTCAATTCGCTTGAGAAAAAGGCGATGGAAACGATCAGCGCCGCAATCAGCGGCACCACCAGAATGAGCAGCATGGCCCGCATGTTGAGACCGGTTGTTCTTTTTGATCCTCCGTTCATGGCAGATACCTCCACATTTTTCAGCCAGGGTTGACGGAACGAGCGAGGATTTCCCCGCATCGTGGATTTTACCATAAAGAAGAATAAAAAGCGATTGTTATACAATATGTTTTGTGATATAATTACAACTTATAATCGGTTTTCGCCTCAGACGTTTCGGCGGTGCCGGTGACGACAGTTGCAGTGGTTGTACGAACATATTTGGTAAGGAGATGGCTTATGAAGAACATCGGTGTAAGAATCAAACTGATTATTCTGACACTGCCGCTGATTGCGTGCATCATCGTTCTGGTCATTTTTGCCGCTACGCAGATCCGCAACACATCGGAAGAGGTGAGCGAGGTGTATTACAGCACGCTGTATAAGACCTCCGAGCTACTGATCAACGCGGACCGTGATCTTTACCAGGCGGATGTCGATGTGGTGGAGATCCTGCTTGCCAGACAGTATATTCCGGATGATCAGTTTGAAAGCATGGTGGCCGATTATGAGGAAAATGTACAGCAGGTGTATGACCGGATCCATGAGGCGGATTCGATCGCGAAGAACGAGCCGAGCCTGTACAATGACGTGCTGGCCGGGACGAGTGATTCCTTCAGCACTCTGATGCAGAGAACGGAAAAGGAACTCGACGTCTGGAAGGGCATGATTGATCTGAAAAACGGCGGTGGAGAGGAATTTGAAGCCGCCAACGAGCAGTTCCAGAAGGTTCGCGATCCGTTGGGCGAGCTGGGCGACGTGGTTGAGCAGTGGGCCGGTGAGGAGCACAAAAAGCTGGAGGCCGAGAACACGCGCACCATCGTGATCAGTGCGGTTGTCTTCGCCGCGATCAGCGTGGCTCTGCTGATTCTTGCAATCTATATCATGTCTCTGATCACCAAGCCGCTTGCCGAGGCGACGGAAAAGATCAATCAGCTGGCAGACGGCGACCTGCGTGCCGAATTCGATGAATCCAGAGTCGGCAACGATGAGGTCGGCACGATTTACAAGAGCGCAGCCAAGCTGGCGGACAAGTTGTCCTCCATCATTTCACAGACCAAGCAGATGTCCGGCAACCTCAAGGTCAGCGGCAGCGATCTGGCGGATTCTTCCGGTCAGGCCTCCGCGGCATCCGGCCAGGTTTCCGAGGCTGTTAATGAGGTGAGCAAGGGAGCGGTCTCCCAGGCGGAGAGCGTGCAGACGGCAGCCGCAGACACCGACGGCATCGGCCGCGATATCGAGACCATCACGGACAATGTCGGACAGCTTGACAGCTATGCACAGGAGATGAAGCTTTCCTGCGACCGCACCATGGAAGCCATGGATCAGCTCATTGCCCAGAGCAAGGAGGTGACGGATTCCGTTCACGAGATCGACAAGACCATCCAGTCCACCAACGAGAGCGCACGCGGCATCTCCAAGTTCTCCGAAGCCATCATGGACATTGCGAGCCAGACGAACCTCCTGTCCCTCAACGCTTCCATCGAGGCGGCACGTGCGGGCGAGGCCGGCAAGGGCTTTGCGGTTGTTGCGGATGAGATCAGACAGCTGGCCGATCAGTCCCGCAAGAGTGCGGACGAGATCAAGGCGATCGTCGAGACCCTGCTTGTGGATGCGGAAGCTTCCGTTGACGTCATGAGACGTCTCAATGAGAATTTCGAGCAGCAGGGACAGATGCTTGATTCCACGCAGCAGGAAGTGGCAGGCATGGCCACCAACGTGAGAAACGTGTCGGACAGTGCGGTGCAGATTTCCGATCGTGTGCAGACACTGAACACCGCAAAGGCAAATCTTGTCGAGATCATTCAGGATCTGTCCGCCATCTCCGAGGAGAATGCGGCTTCCACAGAGGAGACCAACGCCTCCATGCAGGAGCTCAACGCCACCTTCTCCGTGATCAACGACTCGGCGACTCAGCTCCAGCTGCTGGCTAACGATCTGGAGAGCACCATCTCCTACTTCAAGAACTGATACTTGACGAACGGAGTATAGTATGCTTTAATAGGAGGCGCCGCGCATGAAAATGCGCGGCGCTAAAATAACCCAGTCAGTCATGAATGGGACTGAAGGGAGGGATAAAGATGTCTACCGTGATCGTAAAAGAGAATGAATCGCTCGACAGCGCACTGCGCAGATTCAAGAGAAGCTGCGCCAAGGCCGGGATTCAGCAGGAGATCCGCAAGCGCGAGCACTATGAAAAGCCGAGCGTCAAGCGCAAGAAAAAGAGCGAAGCGGCAAGAAAGAGGAAGTACAACTGATCTTCGTTCAGAGCCGTGCAAAAAATCTTTGCGACAGCGTGGGCAAGCTTGCTTGCACAGAGCTGTCACAAAGATTTTTTATATGGCGGATACGCCATCGCGAGGAATCGCGAAGCGATTTCGAGCGACGGCTCTGAACGAACCAGGTCGAGTCTCAAAACGGTGCGGGCGAGCGACGGCTCTGAACGAACCAGGCCGAGTCTCAAAACGGAACGGAGCGACGGCTCTGAACTCATCATCTCCATCGCGAGGAATTATGAAGAAATCCCTTACCTGCATTGCCGCAGCCGCAGGCATCGCGGCGCTGGGTACTGGCCTCATCGCCTGGTATGACACCCACCATTTCATTGTGCGGCACTACACCGTGACATCACCGAAAATCCGCAGAAAGACGCGCATCGTCTTCCTGGCGGACCTGCATGACCAGGTTTTCGGCCGCCATAACCGGTCTCTGCTCGATGCGATTGAGGAGCAGCAACCGGATCTGATCCTTTGCGGCGGCGACCTGATCACCGCACATCACAACGCGACCAAACAGCGGGGCGAAGAGGCGACGGCGCTGCTTATGACGCTTGCGGGGCGCTATCCGTTACTTGCCATCAACGGGAATCATGAGACCAAGATGGACAGTTGGCGTGACATACGCGGCTACGGCGCGGCATACGACGACTATGAATCGATGGTTCACGCCGCCGGCGGCATCATTCTCAGAAATGAGCATGTTTCATTTGCGGACCGCGGCATCGTGGTCACCGGTCTTGAGCTTCCGCTTCCCTATTTCCGCCATTTCCTGAGAAAACCGCTCCCGGCGGATATGCTGACGGGCATGATCGGAGAGAGCAGGGAGGATGCGTACCAGATCCTGCTGGCCCACCACCCCGACTACTTCCCGGAGTACCGCGCCTGGGGAGCGGATTTGACGCTTTCCGGACATATTCACGGCGGGATTATCAGGCTGCCGTTCCTCGGCGGCGTGATTTCGCCGACCGGATGGCCATTCCCGAAATACGACGGAGGCAGGTTCGACGAGGAGGGAAGAAGCCTGATTCTTTCGCGAGGTCTCGGCACGCACACCATTCCGGTCAGGGTGAACAACCCGGGCGAGCTGACCGTGATCGACCTGGAACAGGGAGCGGACTGATGGCACTGGAAATCAAGCTTCAGGTCTTTGAGGGGCCGCTGGATCTGCTTCTCCATCTGATTGACAAGAACAAGATCGACATCTACGACATCCCGATATTCACGATCACCGAGCAGTATCTGGAATACATTCATGCCATGGATCGGGCCGACATGGAGGTCACGAGCGAATTTCTCGTGATGGCGGCCACGCTCATGGAGATCAAGTGCAAAATGCTTCTGCCCAGGGAGAAAAACGAGGAGGGCGAGGAGGAGGATCCCCGCGCCGAGCTGGTGCAGAAGCTGTTGGAATACAAAATGTACAAGTTTATGGCGGTTGAACTCAGAGACCGCCAGGTGGACGCGGATCTTTCCCTTTACCGCTCGCGGATGATCCCGAAGGAGGTGGCGGATTATGTACCTCCGGTGGACTACGATGCGGTGGTCGGAGACATGACCCTCGCAAAACTGAATGACATTTTCCAGAACCTCCTCAAGCGCATGGACGACCGCGTGGACCCGATCCGTTCCACCTTCGGCCGGATCGAAAAGGAGGATGTGGATCTTGATGAGCGGACGCGCTACATCCGCACCTATGTGCGGCAGAATGCGCGGTTCTCCTTCCGCGAGCTTCTTTCCAGACAGCGGACCAGGAGCGAGGTGATCGTGGCGTTTCTCGTGATTCTCGAGGAAATCAAGCGCGGTGAGGTTTCGGTCGAACAGGAAGAGACCTGCGGGGAGATCTATATCACCTCCAACTGCGTGGGGGAGGATCTTACGGACGTGGAACTGGACATCACATAAAATAAGTAATGACGGAGAAAAGAGACCTATGACGACACAGGAGGGAGCGGCCGCCATCGAAGCCATTCTTTTTGCCATGGGGGATTCCGTGGAGACGGGAGTCCTGGAAAAGGCACTGGGAGTTACGGCGATCGAGCTGCGGACGCAACTGGAATATCTCAAGGACAAGTACAGCCGGGAGGACAGCGGCATCGGGCTGGTGGAGCTGGAAAACGCCGTGCAGCTCTGCACGAAAAAGGAACAGTACGAGGTGCTGATCCGCATCGCCAAGACGCCCAAAAAGGTCAGCCTCACGGACACCCTGCTGGAGACGCTCTCGATCATCGCCTACAAACAGCCGATCACAAGGCTGGAGGTCGAGCGGATCCGCGGCGTCAATTCCGACCATGCGGTAAACCGACTGGTGGAGCTGGGGTTTGTGTGTGAAATCGGACGGCTGGACGCCCCCGGCAAACCGCTTCTTTTCGGCACGACAGAGCAGTTCCTCAGAAGCTTCGGGGTGCGCTCCCTGGATGATCTGCCGCAGATCGACTCCGTGCAGATCGAGGAATTCAAGGTCGAGGCGGAACAGGAGATCAGCGTGAAAATGGATGTGTGATATCGGTGCCGGTAAAGCGCTGAATTACATCTCAATGCTTGTTTCAGAAAACGGTTTGTGTTATCATGTATAATGTCTTAGTTTTGGGCTTTATTAACCAATGATTTCAGGAGGGAAAGCAATGAGCACTACGTCACAAGCAAGAGGGAGGATTGATGCCCTGCTCGACGAGAACAGCTTCATTGAGATCGGTGCCCGTGTGAAAGCGCGGAGCACGGATTTTGGTCTGGCTGACAACGCCGCGCCGTCAGACGGCGTGATCACGGGCTATGGCGTGATTGACGGCAATCTCGTCTATGTCTACGCGCAGGATGCTTCGGTTCTCGGCGGCAGCATCGGCGAGATGCATGCAAAAAAGATCGTGCGTCTGTACGAGCTGGCAATGAAAACCGGCGCGCCGGTGATTGCACTGATTGATTCGACGGGTCTGCGCCTGCAGGAGGGCGCCGATGCGCTTGCCGCGTTCGGGCAGATCTACCTGCAGCAGGTCAATGCCTCCGGTGTGATTCCGCAGATCGCCGGTATCTTCGGAAGCTGCGGCGGCGGATTGTCCATCCTGGCCTCGCTGTCCGATTTTACCCTGATGGAGGAGAAGAGTGCAAAGCTTTTCCTGAATTCGCCGAATGCGCTGGATTCCAATTATACGGAAAAGTGCGACACCGCAGCGGCGGCGTTCCAGAGCGCGGAAGCAGGAAGCGTCGATTACACGGGCAGTGAAGCGGACGTGCTCGCTGAGATCCGCCACCTGATCTCGCTTCTGCCCAGCAACAATGAGGCGGATGATGCCGTGGAGGAATGCACGGACGATCTGAACCGCTCCTGCGAGGGCATTGACGGGGCCGCGGCAGATCCGGCGCTCTTTTTCCGGATGATCTCAGACGGCAGCGAATTCTTTGAGGTGAAGAGAGACTATGCCAGGGACATGGTCACGGGCCTGATCCGCATGAACGGTGTGACCGTCGGCGTTGTCGGCAATCGCACGGCGCTCTTTGACGACAACGGCAAGGAGCAGGAAAAGTTTGACGCGGTGATTTCCTTCCGCGGCGCCGAAAAGGCGGCGGACTTCGTCAAATTCTGCGATGCCTTTGACATCCCGGTGCTGTCCGTCACGAATGTGAAGGGCTTCAAGTCCTGCGTGTGCAACGAAAAGCGTCTGCCCCGCGCACTGGCACAGCTTACGGCGGCTTTTGCCTCCGCGACGGTTCCGAAGATCAACGTGGTCACGGAAAAAGCCTACGGCAGCGCGGCAGTCATTATGAACTCCCAGGCTCTGGGCGCGGATATCACCGTTGCCTGGCCGGATGCCGAGATCGGCACAATGGAAGCCGGCGCGGCCGCAAAGATCCTGTGCGCGAATGCCGCGGACAAGCAGGCGGAGTGCGCGAAGGCATATGCCGCGAAGCAGACGAGCGTCACCGGTGCGGCGGAGCGCGGCTATGTCGACGAGATCGTGGAGCCGGCCGACACCAGAAAGTTTATCATCGGCGCATTGGAAATGCTCTACACCAAGAGAGATGACCGCCCTGCCCGCAAGCACGGCGCAATCTGAGGAGGAAGGATATGGGAATCATACTCAGTGCCGGTGAAGCGGCAAGCTTTGCGGAGCGGATGGAGAAGGCGGGTCTGAACACCCTGCTGGGCATGGGCATGGCCTTCTTCGTACTGATCATCATCATGTTCGTGATCATGCTGTTCCCGATCCTCTTCGGCGAGAGAAAGCCCAAGAAGGATGCAAGGGCGGAGCTCGCGGAGAAGGCGATCGAAAACACGATCAGTCAGATTGAGGAGCACGAAGCGCTTACGGACGATACCGAGCTGATCGCGGTGATCGCGGCGGCGATCGCGGCGGCCGAGGGCTCCGGGAGCACGGAAGGCATCGTGATCCGCTCCATCAGACAGAGAAAACTTAAGAAGCAATGGCAGAGAGCCTGAAATCATTCAGAGATTACGGAGGATATAAAAAATGAAAAACTATACCATCACGGTCAATGGCAATGTGTATGATGTGACAGTCGAGGAGGGCGCGTCGAGCGGTGCCGCTCCCGCAGCGGCTCCCAAGGCTGCACCCAAGGCTCCCGCGGCGGCTCCGAAGAAGGCGTCCGCCGGTGCCGGAAGCATTCAGGTCAAGGCCGGCGCGGCCGGCAAGGTGGTCAAGCTTGACACCAAGCCCGGCGATGCCGTCAAGGCAGGTGATGCGATTGTGACGATCGAGTCCATGAAAATGGAGATCCCGGTTGCGGCTCCGCAGGACGGCACGGTTGCTTCCATCGATTGCGCGGTCGGTGATGCCTGCGAGGCAGGGCAGCTCCTTGCTACGCTGAACTAAAGGGTGCTCACTCTTCCACGGAGGTTATAACAAATGGACTATATTGCAAATACGCTGTCCAACCTTTGGCAGCAGACGGCTTTCACCACGATGGACTGGAAGAGCCTCGTCATGATCGGTGTGGCGCTCTTTTTCCTCTATCTGGCGAACCGCTGGGATTTTGAGCCGCTTCTTCTGGTGCCGATCTCCTTCGGCATGCTGTTGGTCAACATCTATCCGCAGATCATGGCGGAGCCGGTGGGCGACCAGGCAGGCGGACTGCTTTACTACTTCTTCCAGCTCGACGAATGGGCGCTTCTGCCGTCCCTCATTTTCATGGGCGTCGGTGCAATGACGGATTTCGGCCCCCTCATTGCCAACCCCAAGAGCTTCCTGCTGGGTGCGGCGGCACAGTTCGGCATTTTTGCCGCCTATTTCATGGCGATCGCCATGGGCTTCAACGATGAGGCGGCTGCAGCCATTTCCATCATCGGCGGCGCGGACGGCCCGACCTCGATCTTCCTTGCCAGTAAATTAAAGCAGACGGAGCTGCTTGGTCCCATCGCTGTGGCGGCCTATTCCTACATGTCGCTGGTGCCGATCATCCAGCCCCCGATCATGAAGCTTTTGACGACGAAAAAGGAGAAGACCATCAAGATGGAGCAGCTGCGTCCGGTGAGCAAGCTCGAAAAGATCTGCTTCCCGGTTGTCGTCACGATTGTGGTCTGCATGATCCTGCCCACGACGGCACCCCTGGTCGGCATGCTGATGCTGGGCAACCTCTTCCGCGAGTGCGGCGTGGTCAAGCAGCTGCAGGAGACCGCCAGCAATGCGCTGATGTATATCGTCGTCATCATGCTGGGCACCTCGGTCGGCGCGACCACGAGTGCGGAGCGCTTCCTTGTTCCCACGACCTTAAAGATCGTGGTGCTGGGTCTTGTCGCTTTTGCTGTGGGTACCGCGGCCGGCGTCCTGTTCGGCAAGCTCATGTGCGTGCTGACACATGGCAAGGTCAATCCGCTCATCGGTTCCGCGGGCGTTTCCGCCGTTCCGATGGCAGCCCGTGTCTCACAGAAGGTTGGTGCGCAGTATGACCCGACCAACTTCCTGCTGATGCACGCCATGGGTCCCAACGTGGCCGGTGTCGTTGGCACCGCAGTCGCGGCCGGCACGTTTATGGCTGTTTTCGGAGTGTTCTAACGGCGATGAACGGCAACGATTGCGGGAGTGCGATGCACGGAGCAATCGGTTTTCATGAATGAAAGCTAAGGAGGATAAGTATTATGGCAGAGCAAGTGGCGAAAAAGCCGATTAAAATTACAGAAACCATCCTGCGTGACGCGCATCAATCCCTGATCGCGACGCGTATGCCCATCGAGCAGATGCTCCCCATCGCGGCCACCATGGACAAGGTCGGCTACAACGCGGTGGAATGCTGGGGCGGTGCGACCTTTGACGCGTGCCTGCGCTTCCTCAAGGAGGATCCGTGGGAGCGCCTGAGAAAGCTCAAGAAGGAATTCAAAAACACCAAGCTGCAGATGCTGCTGCGCGGACAGAACATTCTGGGCTACAAGCATTATCCGGACGACGTCGTCGAGTACTTTGTCAAAAAGTCCATCGACAACGGCATGGATATCATCCGTATTTTCGACTGCCTGAATGACCTGCGCAACCTGGAGACCTCCGTCAAGGCCTGCAAGGCGGGCGGCGGCCACGCCCAGGTGACCCTCGTGTACACGCTGGGTGACGCCTACACCATGGATTACTGGATGAACATCTCCAGGGAGATCGAATCCATGGGCGCGGATTCCATCTGCATCAAGGATATGTCGGGTCTTCTTCTTCCGGTGGCGGCGGAGGAGCTCATCCGCTCCATGAAGAGCGCGACGAAGCTTCCCATCGAGCTGCACACCCACTACACCTCCGGTGTGGCGAGCATGACCTACATGAAGGCGGCCGAGGCGGGCGTCGATATCATCGACTGCGCCATCTCCCCGTTTGCACTCGGGACATCACAGCCCGCGACGGAGGTGATGGTCGAGGCATTCAAGGGCACTCCCTACGACACGGGGCTCGATCAGAACCTGCTGGCGGAGATCGCCGATCATTTCCGTCCGTACCGCGAGGAGTGCTTAAAGAGTGGTCTGATGGATCCCAAGGTGCTTGGCGTCAACATCAAGACCCTGCTTTATCAGGTGCCCGGCGGCATGCTTTCCAACATGGTGAGCCAGCTGAAGGAACAGAACGCCAGCGACAAGTATCAGGCGGTGCTGGAGGAGATCCCGCGCGTGCGTAAGGATTTCGGCGAGCCGCCGCTGGTTACGCCTTCCTCGCAGATCGTCGGCACACAGGCCGTCATGAACGTGCTGATGGGCCGTTACAAGGTCGCCACCGAGCAGACCAAGGATCTTCTGTCCGGTCATTACGGCAAGACCGTCAAGCCCTTCAACCCGGAGGTGCAGAAGCAGATTCTCGGCGATCGGGAGGTGATCACCTGCCGTCCCGCAGACCTTCTCGAGCCCGGACTGGCCAAGTTTGAGGAGGAGTGCAAGGAGTGGAAGCAGCAGGATGAGGACGTGCTTTCCTACGCGCTGTTCCCGCAGGTGGCGGTGGATTTCTTTAAATACCGCATGGCACAGCAGGAAAAGGTGGATCTGGGACAGGCTGACACGAAGAACGGCGCCTATCCCGCATAAGAAACAAGCAGCAGACAACGCCCCTGTGAGGAATCACAGGGGCTTTTTTCGATCCCTTTGATTCTATGGCGATTTGTGTTATGATGATACGATGATGTCAGGATCAAAAGCTCATGTGCTTGCATGAAATGCCGCATGAGCCTGAGATTCGTCCGAACATAAGCAAATTGCAGGGTACAGACTGTGACCACACCGCGGAGGGAGGCCTTTTATGGACGGTCATGTCAGGGAGAGCAGGGCGGACAGCAGGGATAAAAAGGTGCTGATGATCCAGATGGCCTTCTTCGGAGGCATGGTTGCGATCAATTTTATCCTGCCGCGGTCGGCGGGTGCGCTGGGACTGCCCCTGTATCTGGATAATGTGGGTACGCTTGCCGCTGCCGTTCTGGGCGGGTATCTGCCCGGGATCGCCGTGGGCTATCTCAACAACATCATCAACATGCGCGGCAATCCCGGAAACGCTTACTACGTCGTGCTGTCCACCATGATTGCCGCCAGCGGCACCTGGCTTGGGAGAAAGGGCGTTTTTGACCGCTTCGGCAAAGCGCTGCTCACGATTCCGCTCTTTGCCTTCATCGGCGGCGTGCTGGGATCGATTCTCACCTTCCTTCTCTATGGCTTCGGCATGGGGGAGGGGATCAGCTCCTCCTTTGCAAGGTCCCTGCTTGAAAGCGGGAAGCTGAATGTATTCTGGGCACAGATGACCTCCGACGTGCTGATTGATCTGGTGGATAAGGCCATCACCGTCGTGCTCGTCTTCGTGATTCTGAAGCTGGTTCCCGAACGGATTAAGCCCTCCCTGTGGCTCACCGGGTGGCGGCAGGCCCCGCTGTCGGCTGATGCCCTCAATGCGGCCAGGAAGAGCATCACCCGCTCCTTTTCCCTGCGCGGCAAGATCATCGCCATCATTTCCGCGATCATGGTCTTTGTCGCCGTGGTTACGACATTGATCAGCTACCTGCTGTTCCAGACCTTTGCCATGAGACAGTACACCTACAGCTGCACCAGCACAGCCAAACTGACGGCCGCTGAGCTCGATCCCGACAGGGTGGACGAATACCTGAAGATGGGCGTTGACGATCCGGCATACAGGAAGGTGGAGGATCGTCTCGAGAGCATCCGCCGGGGCAATCCCGATATCGAGTATATTTACGTCTACCGGTTCCTGGAGGACGGCGTGGAGGTGGTGTTCGATCTGGACACACCCGAGGTGAAGGGACAGGAGCCCGGAGACATCATCGAACTCGAGGAATACCTGAAGCCCTGGAAGCAGGCGCTGTTAAACGGTGAACCTATCGAACCGCTGCTGGACGACACCATCTACGGGCGGCTGCTCACCGTGTTCGAGCCGGTGTACGATTCCCGGGGCCGCTGTGTCTGCTATGCGGCGGCGGACATCAAGGTTGCGGACATTCAGGTCTCGACCCTGAATTTCATGACCAAGGTGTTCTCCCTCTTCATGGGCTTCTATATTTTCATCCTGGCGCTCTGCATCTGGCTGGTGGATTATCACCTGATCTATCCCATCACGGCCATGACGATCTCAGCGAGAAAATTTGCCTATGACAATGAGGAGGCCCGGGAGATCAGCGTCGAACGGCTGCAGCACCTGGATATCGCGACGGGGGACGAGATCGAAAATCTGTATGAGTCGATTTCCAAGACCATCGCGGAAACCGTCGGCTATCTGGAGGATGTGAAGGCCAAGGGCGAGGAGATCTCGCATATGCAGAACGGGCTGATCTACGTCCTCGCGGATCTGGTGGAGAGCCGGGATAAAAACACCGGGGACCACGTGCGAAAGACCGCGGCCTACGTCCGGCTGATCATGCGGAAGATGAAGGAGAAGGGCGTCTATGCGGAGGCACTGTCGGAGGAGTATATTGAGGATGTGACCAGCTCGGCACCGCTTCACGACGTGGGCAAGATCATGGTGTCGGATGTCATTCTCAACAAGCCCGGACGCCTCACGGACGAGGAGTTCGAGATGATGAAGAAGCACACGACCGCCGGCAGTCTGATTATCGACAACGCCATGTCGCTGGTGTCCGACAGCGGTTATCTGAAGGAAGCCAAAAACCTGGCCACCTATCACCACGAGCGGTGGGACGGAAAGGGCTATCCGAGCGGCAAGGCAGGGGAGGATATTCCGCTTTCCGCCCGGATCATGGCAGTGGCGGACGTGTTTGATGCGCTGGTTTCCAAGCGCAGCTACAAGGATCCGTTCCCCTTTGAAAAAGCCATGGACATCATCCGCGAGGGGGCCGGAACGCAGTTTGATCCCAGGATAGCCGCCCTGTTTGTGGAATCGGCAGAGGAGGTGCGGACCGTCACGGCCGCCCACGAGGCGATGGTAGGGCAGGAAATCCGGATTGTTGAACAGGAAGCAGACATAGAAAAGGAGCAGAAATCATGATTCAGGCAAACAACGTAACGCTGCGCGTCGGAAAAAAGGCACTTTTTGAAGACGTCAACATCAAATTCGTACCGGGGGAGTGCTACGGCATCATCGGTGCCAACGGCGCCGGAAAGTCCACCTTTCTGAAAATCCTTTCCGGTCAGCTTGAGACGACGAACGGCGACGTGTCCATGACCCCCGGGGAACGCCTGTCCTTCCTTGAGCAGGATCATTTCAAGTATGATGAAAACACGGTGCTGGACTGTGTGATCATGGGAAATGCCAGGCTCTTTGAGGTGATGCGGGAAAAGGACGCGATCTACGCCAAGGAGGACTTTACCGATGAGGACGGCATCCGCGCTTCGGAGCTCGAGGCGGAGTTTGCGGAGATGAACGGATGGGAGGCGGAATCCGACGCGGAAAACCTCTTAAACGGTCTGGGCGTCGAGACGGAGCTGCACCGCAAGCTGATGAAGGAATTAAACGGCGAGCAGAAGGTCAAGGTGCTGCTGGCGCGTGCGCTCTTCGGCAATCCCGACATCCTGCTGCTGGACGAGCCCACCAACCACCTGGATCTTGATGCGATCGCCTGGCTGGAGGAGTTTCTGATCAATTTCGAGAACACGGTGATCGTGGTGTCCCACGACCGCTATTTCCTCAACAAGGTCTGCACCTATATCGCGGACATCGACTACGGAAAAATCCAGCTGTACGCCGGCAACTACGATTTCTGGTATGAATCGAGCCAGCTGATGATCCGTCAGATGAAGGAGGCCAACAAGAAAAAGGAGGAGCAGATCAAGGAATTGAAGGAATTCATCGCCCGCTTCTCCGCCAACGCCTCCAAATCCAAGCAGGCGACCTCCAGAAAACGCGCGCTGGAAAAGATCCAGCTCGAGGATATCAGGCCCTCCAGCCGGAAGTATCCGTACATCGATTTTAGGCCGGACCGTGAGATCGGCAACGAGGTGCTGATGGTCGAGGGGCTTTCCAAAACCGTCGGCGGCGTGAAGGTGCTGGACAATCTCTCCTTTGTCGTCCAGCACGACGATAAGATCGCTTTTGTGGGCGGCAATGAGCTTGCCAAGACGACGCTCTTTCAGATTCTTTCGGGCGAGCTGGAGCCGGATGAGGGCACGTACAAATGGGGCGTCACGACCTCGCAGGCCTATTTCCCCAAGGACAACACCCGCGAGTTTGATTCCGATCTCACCATTGCCGAGTGGCTGACCGGCTACTCCGATAACAAGGACGCAACCTATGTCCGCGGTTACCTCGGACGGATGCTTTTCGCCGGCGAGGACGGCGTAAAACGGCTGAAGGTGCTCTCCGGAGGCGAGCGCGTGCGCTGCATGCTCTCCAAGATGATGATCAGCGGCGCGAACTGCCTGATCTTCGACGAACCGACGAACCATCTGGACATGGAATCCATCTCCGCGCTGAACGACGGCATGATCCGCTTCCCGGGCGTGGAGCTGTTTGCCTGCCGCGATCACCAGGTCGTGCAGACAACCGCCAACCGGATCATGGAGATTCTGCCCGACGGATCGCTGATCGACAAGCGCACGACCTACGACGAGTATCTGGAATCCGATGAGATGGCCAGAAAGCGCACGGTTTACACGGCACAGATCGAGGAGGAGGACTGACCCCATGAAACTCAATGTCAAACGCACGGTGCTCGTCGGCCTGGCCTTCCTTTCCATCTGCAGCTTCTGGCAGTTTTATGACAATATCATTCCGCTGATTCTGAAGGAGACCTTCTCGCTCGGGGAGACCTGGACGGGCGTGATCATGGCGCTGGATAATATTCTTGCGTTGTTCCTGCTGCCGGTCTTCGGCGCGCTTTCGGATCGCGTGAATCTGCCGATCGGGCGACGGATGCCCTTTATCCTCGGCGGGACGGCCCTGTCGGTTTTCTTCCTGCTGCTGTTGAATTACGCCGATCATTCCCGCAATTTTGCGCTGTTCATCCTGGTGCTTCTCGTGCTCCTGATTGCCATGGGGACCTATCGCTCGCCGGCGGTGGCGCTGATGCCGGACGTGACGCCGGCTCCGCTGCGCAGCAAGGGCAACGCGGTGATCAATCTCATGGGGACGCTGGGAGCGGTCTATACGCTGATCATGATCAAGGTGCTCGTCAAAACGCCAAAGGACGGCGATTTGACGGATTATCTGCCGCTGATCCTCTCGATTGTGGGCATTATGGTGGTGTCGGTGGCCGTGCTCTTTGCGACCATCCGGGAAAACCGGCTCCGGGAGGAGGTGCAGGGGACGGAAGAACCGGAGAATGCGCAGGAAGAGCAGGGAGCGTCCGCCGGCGGAAAGCTTCCCCCGGACGTGAAGCGCAGCCTGATCCTGCTGCTGCTTTCCATCTTTTTCTGGTTCACGGCGTATAACGCGGTGACCACGGCCTGGTCGAGATATGCGACGGTGGTCTGGGAGTTAAAGGACGGCGGGTACGCCAACTGTCTGCTCGTCGCAACCCTTGCGGCGGTGGCCGCCTATATTCCCATCGGCTTTATTTCCTCTAGAATCGGCAGGAAAAAGACCATTCTGGGCGGTGTGGTGCTGATGACGGTCTGCTATTTCATCGCGGCGCTTCTGCCGGATTATTACAGCTGGCTTTACGGCCTGTTTGCCGTGATCGGGATCGGCTGGGCAGCGATCAACGTCAACTCCTATCCGATGGTGGTGGAGATGGCGAAGGCCGGTGACATCGGAAAGTACACGGGGACCTACTACACCTTTTCCATGGCGGCGCAGGTGTTCACGCCGATCTTTTCGGGCTTCCTGCTGGAGCATATCTCCTACAGGACGCTGTTCCCGTACGCGGTGGTTTTTTCCGCGCTGGCGTTCGTGACGATGTCGCAGGTCCGGCACGGAGATTCCAGGCCGCTCGCCAAAAAGAGCGCGCTGGAACATTTTGATGTCGACGATTGAGCAGGTGCAGATTTTATGGTATAATAGTTTCTGCGCTGAGTCCGAACGGCATTCGGACCGGCCTTGAACCATCATGAGCATCGTCGATCCGGAAAAGCGCGATGATCAGCATTTCCGGACGGCGGATTGAGGGAGTATGCTGATTATTAAAGTCATAGGAATAATCCTGCTGATCATTCTTCTCCTGTATCTGTTTCTGATTCTGCCGCGGATGTGGGGGCGTCCCGCAAGGGAGCCGCATCTGCATGTGCTGTATGCACACCGGGGGTTGTTTGACAATCACTCCGATGCCCCCGAGAACTCTATGGCAGCGTTCCGGCTTGCGGTGGAGGCGGGCTACGGCATCGAGCTCGACGTGCAGACGACGAAGGACGGTGTGCCGGTTGTGTTCCATGATTTTACCCTCCGCAGGATGGCCAGATTCCCGGACGGAGAGGTGCCGGTGGAGGCGGAGCTCAATGAGGACGGCACGCCCGTTGTACCCGGCAAAATCTGTGATTACACCTGGGAGGAGCTTTCCCGCTTTTCGCTTCTCGGGACAAAGGAGCGGATTCCGCGCTTTGATGAGTTTTTAAAGCTGGTCAACGGCCGCGTGCCGCTGATCGTGGAGTTGAAGATCGAATTGAAGGATCTGACCGTGTGCCGGAAGGCGAGCAGCCTTCTGGATGATTACGGCGGCGTATACTGCGTGGAATCCTTTAATCCCCTTGGACTCTTCTGGTATCGCAGGCACCGCCCGGAGGTGATGCGCGGTCAGCTCGCGGACAGCTTCCGCAAGAGCGAGGGCTGGAATGCGCCGCTTTACTGGCTGCTGGAGTTTCTGATGTTTGACGTGCTTTCGCGTCCCGATTTTATTGCGTACAATCACAAATATCGCGGGAATCTTTCGAGAATGCTGACCACGGGTCTCTTCAGGGCGCTGCCGGTGGCGTGGACCATCCGCTCGGAGGAGGAACTCGCGGCAAACCGCGGCTATTTTGATGTTTTGATTTTTGACAGCTTTCTCCCGGCGGGGGGCCCCAGACAGGGGTAAATCGCAGTTGCAATTCCGCCTCACGGCAGGGCGCTGAATTGCTATTGGACTCACAGGTGCTCTTGTCTGCGGCCTATTCCGCGGACTGGGAGATAGACAAAGGCAACCGGTATGCCGAACCGAAATCGGCAGAAAGGGCAAGGACATGGCAAAAAAATGGGTTTACATGTTTACCGAGGGAAATGCGGACATGCGCGAGCTGTTGGGCGGAAAAGGAGCCAACCTCGCTGAAATGACGAATATCGGTCTGCCGGTGCCGCAGGGGTTCACCATCACGACGGAAGCCTGCACCCAGTATTATGAGGACGGGCGGAAGATCAACGACGAGATCATGGCGCAGGCCATGGACGGCGTCGAAAAGATGGAGGAGCTCAACGGCAAGAAGTTCGGTGACCGTGACAATCCGCTGCTCGTGTCCGTCCGTTCCGGCGCCCGCGCTTCCATGCCGGGCATGATGGATACGATCCTCAATCTCGGTCTCAATGACGATGTGGTTGCCGCCATGATCGCGGGCAATCCGGATCCCGCCTTTGAGCGTTTCGTGTATGATTCCTACCGCCGGTTCATCCAGATGTTTTCGGATGTCGTCATGGAGGTCGGCAAGAAATACTTCGAGCAGCTGATCGATCAGATGAAGGAAAAGAAGGGCGTGAAATTCGACGTCGATCTCACGGCTGCCGATCTGAAGGAGCTCGCGGAGCAGTTTAAGGCGGAGTATAAAAAGCAGCTCGGCAAGGATTTTCCGTCGGATCCCGTGGAACAGCTGAAGCTTGCGATTGAGGCGGTGTTCCGCAGCTGGGACAATCCGCGCGCCAATGTCTACCGCAGAGACAATGATATTCCGTATTCCTGGGGCACCGCGGTCAACGTCATGCCCATGGTCTTCGGCAATCTGAACAATGAGTCCGGAACCGGTGTCGCCTTTACCCGTGATCCCGCGACCGGTGAGAAGAAGCTGATGGGCGAGTTCCTGAAGAATGCGCAGGGCGAGGATGTCGTCGCGGGCGTCCGCACCCCGATGCCCATCGCGCAGATGGAGCAGGAGTTCCCCGAGGCCTACAAGGAGTTCATCGAGGTCTGTGACACCCTGGAAAATCACTACCATGACATGCAGGACATGGAGTTCACGGTCGAGAATAAAAAGCTCTACATGCTGCAGTGCCGCAACGGCAAGCGCACGGCGCAGGCGGCGCTGAAGATCGCCTGCGATCTGGTGGCTGAGGGACACAAGACGGAGGCCGAGGCGGTCGCCATGATTGATCCCAGAAACCTCGACACCCTGCTGCATCCGCAGTTTGATGCCGCGGCATTAAAGGCGGCGACGCCGCTCGGCAAGGGCCTCGGTGCTTCTCCGGGTGCCGCTGCCGGCAAGGTGGTCTTCACCGCGGACGATGCCGTGGATTGGGCTGCACGCGGCGAGAAGGTCGTGCTGGTGCGTCTGGAAACCTCTCCGGAGGATATCACCGGCATGAAGAGCGCGGAGGGCATTCTCACCGTCCGCGGCGGTATGACGAGTCACGCGGCGGTTGTGGCGCGCGGCATGGGAGAGTGCTGCGTCTCCGGCTGCGGCGATATCATCATGGATGAGGAGAACAAGAAATTCACGCTGGCGGGCAAGGAATTCCGCGAAGGAGACACCATTTCCATCGACGGCACCACCGGCAACATTTACGAGGGGCTGATCCCGACGGTGGATGCGCAGATTGCCGGCGAGTTCGGCAAGATCATGGCCTGGGCGGACAAGTACCGCAGGCTTAAGGTCCGCACAAACGCGGACACGCCCGCGGATGCAAAGAAGGCGAGAGAGCTCGGCGCAGAGGGCATCGGTCTGTGCCGCACCGAGCATATGTTCTTCGCGGAGGACCGCATCGCGGCGTTCCGCGAGATGATCTGTGCGGACACGGCAGAGGCCAGAAAGACCGCGCTTGACAAGATCCTGCCCTATCAGCAGAGCGACTTTGAGCAGCTGTTTGAGGCCCTCGAGGGCTACCCGGTCACGATCCGGTTCCTGGATCCGCCGCTTCACGAATTTGTCCCTCACGAGGAGGCGGAGCAGAAAAAGCTCGCCGAGGCGCTCGGCAAGTCTCTGGATGAAGTCAGGGCGATCGTGGAAGGCCTGAAGGAATTCAACCCGATGATGGGTCACCGCGGCTGCAGACTCGCGGTCACCTATCCCGAGATCGCGGAGATGCAGACCCGTGCGGTCATCCGCGCCGCCATCAACGTCCAGCAGAAGCACAGCGACTGGCAGGTTGTACCGGAGATCATGATTCCGCTCATCTGCGAGGTCAAGGAGCTCAAGTTCGTGAAAAAGGTGGTCGTCGAGACGGCGGATGCCGAGATCGAGGCGGCCGGCAGCGATCTGAAGTATCAGGTCGGCACCATGATCGAGATTCCGCGCGCTGCGCTGACGGCGGATGAAATCGCGTCGGAGGCGGATTTCTTCTGCTTCGGTACGAACGATCTGACCCAGATGACCTTTGGCTTCTCGCGCGACGACTCCGCGAAGTTCCTCGGAGCCTACTATGACACCAAGATCCTTGAAAACGATCCCTTCGCAAAGCTCGATCAGAATGGCGTCGGCAAGCTGATGGAGATGGCTATCAAGCTTGGCAAACCGGTGAATCCGGACCTTCACATCGGTATCTGCGGCGAACACGGCGGCGATCCCGCTTCCGCGGAATTCTGCCACAAAATCGGGCTGGACTATGTCTCCTGCTCACCGTTCCGCGTGCCGGTGGCACGTCTGGCAGCGGCTCAGGCGGCCATTGCCGAGGAGAAGGAAGAAGCGTCGGCGGATGTCAGGGAAAAGCTGAAGGACGCTACAGACAAGGCCGCATCGGTGGCCAAGGATGTGGCGGACAAGGCCGTCGAGGTCGGCAAGGTTGTCGTCGAAACCAGCGTGGAGGTGGCCAAGGCGAGCGCCGTCGGCATCAAGGCCGGTGTCGATGCGGCGGTAAAGGCCTACAACGAGAGCCGTAAATAAGGACTGAGTGTGATTGGAGCCGGGCTGCGCCTTTTATGGCGCGGCCCGGTGCTTTGGTAAAGAACGGTACGATGCTTCGCTTCATCTATGTCATCTTTATTAATCTGTTCCGCATCCCGTACATGATGCGCAAAATGCGCTACTACGCGGATCACCCCGAACGGTTTTCGGAGGAAAGGCGGTATGCGCTTGCCAGACGCGTCGCCAACATGATCCGCAGGACGGCGGTGGTGCGCACGATCAGCAGCGGGACCGAGAATCTCCCGGAGGAGGGGGGATATCTTCTGTATCCGAATCATCAGGGCAAATATGACGTGCTGGGAATCATGCTGACCCACGACAAACCCCTGACCTTTATCATCGACGACAAACGTTCCCATGGCATGCTCGTCAGCGAATTCACCGATCTGGTGCAGGGCGGCAGAATCAAACTCCAGGATCTGAAGCAGACGCTCCAGCTGTTCCGTGAGCGCGCGACGGCGGTCGCTGAGGGGCAGCGCTGCATCATCTTCCCGGAGGGCGTTTACACTCCCGACAAGGGGAATTCCCTGAACAGCTTTAAGCCCGGGAGCTTCAAGCTTGCCCGGATGTCCAAAGCACCGATCGTTCCCGTTGTTCTCAAGGATTCCTACAAGCCGTTCAACAGCGCGGTCTTCGGACCCGTCCGCACCTATGTGCGGTATCTGACCCCGATCTCCTATGAGGAATACGCCGATAAGAACACCACACAGATCGCGGAGATGGTACGTGCCCGTATCAGCGACGGTCTGGCGGAGATGGGCGTCTCCTGAACAGGCGAAAATTTTTTTATCTAAAATCACCCAATTCCTATTGACATAATAGGAATTGGGTGATATCATGCAATCATTCCGAAGGAAAGGAGGTGCAGCCATGTTGTCCATCAGAACAGACAGACGGAGCGAAGAGATGTGTTGTCGAATGCGATTCTCCCGGGCGGATTCCGTGAACGGGGCGTTTCTTTGCCTGACTTTGCGCCTCGATATCGTGCGATGTTGTGTGAAAGCATGATGAACTGTTTGCCCGGGAGCCTTCAGTCAAGCCCCGGCTTTTTTATGTGTTGTATCTGAAAACCAGTCAAAGAGGAAAAGGAGAACCAGACCATGAGTGATTACAGATTTGAAACCTTACAGTTGCATGTAGGACAGGAGCAGGCTGATCCGGCGACGGACGCACGAGCCGTTCCGATTTATCAGACCACTTCCTATGTGTTTCACAACAGCAAGCATGCCGCTGACCGCTTTGGTCTGGCCGATGCGGGCAATATCTACGGGAGACTCACAAACTCGACGCAGGATGTGCTGGAAAAGCGCGTAGCGGCTCTCGAGGGCGGCAGCGCTGCACTGGCGGTCGCATCCGGCGCGGCGGCGATCACCTACGCGATCGAGGCGCTTGCAGCAAACGGAGGTCATATTGTCGCACAGAAGACTATCTACGGCGGCACCTTCAATCTTCTGGAGCACACCCTGCCCCAGTACGGTATTAAGACCACCTTTGTGGATATTCACAACCTGCAGGAGGTGGAAGCGGCCATCACGGACGACACCCGGGCGATCTTTCTGGAGACGCTGGGAAATCCGAACAGCGATATTCCCGACATTGACTCGGTGGCGGCTATTGCACATAAGCACGGCATCCCTGTCGCCATTGACAACACCTTCGGCACCCCTTACCTGATCCGTCCGATCGAGCACGGCGCGGACATCGTCATTCATTCGGCCACGAAGTTCCTCGGCGGTCACGGCACTACCCTCGGCGGAATCATTGTGGAATCCGGCAAATTTGACTGGAAGGCCAGCGGAAAGTATCCGAACATCGCGGCGCCGAATCCGAGCTATCACGGAGTGTCCTTCTATGATGTGGTGGGACCGGCGGCGTTTGTCACCTATATCCGTGCGATTCTGCTCAGGGACACCGGAGCGACGATCTCTCCCTTCAACGCGTTTCTTCTGCTGCAGGGTGTGGAGACGCTTTCCCTGCGGCTTGAGCGGCACGCGGAGAACACGAAGAAGGTCGTGGAATTCTTAAGCGGGCATCCCCTGGTGGAAAAGGTCAACCATCCGTCCCTGGCGGATCATCCGGATCACGCCCTCTATGAGAAATATTTCCCGAACGGAGGCGGTTCGATCTTTACCTTTGATATCAAGGGAGGTCAGGACGAGGCGTGGAAATTCATTGACCATCTGGAGATCTTTTCCCTCCTTGCCAATGTGGCGGATGTCAAGAGCCTTGTGATCCATCCGGCCTCCACCACCCACTCCCAGCTCTCGACGGAGGAGCTGTTGGATCAGGGCATCCGTCCGAATACGATTCGTCTCTCCATCGGAACAGAGCATATCGATGATATCATCGCCGATCTGGAAAAGGGGTTTGCTGCCCTGCAGTAAGGCCTTCTTCAGACGCCTGCCAACATGGAAACCGCAGCGGAGGAAATCCCCGCTGCGGTTTCTGTATTCAGTAGTCATTCAGCGCCTGTCAGCGCATCAAAGCCGCAGAAATCCTTGCATATCCGCCGAAATCATTATAAAATCGAAGATGGTAACTGATATTTTGGGGTATTATGCGACTCAGCGAGGTATGGTTATGGATCCCGTCAGAATCATTGAAGTGAAACGAAGCATCTATGAGAGCAATGACCGGGAGGCAGAAAAGCTCAGACAGGAACTGAAGGAGAGGGGCATTTTTCTCCTCAATCTCATGTCTTCGCCCGGAAGCGGAAAGACCACCACATTGAAGCAGGTGATCGCCCGTATGAAGGATGAATACCGGATCGGCGTGATGGAAGCGGATATCGATTCCGATATTGACGCGCGGGCGATTGCGGATACAGGGGTCAGAGCCATTCAGCTCCACACCGGCGGCATGTGCCACCTGGATGCCGGTATGACCAGGCAGGGGCTGGAGGAGCTGACGGCAGCGGAGGTGGATTTCGCCGTGCTGGAAAACGTCGGGAATCTCGTATGTCCTGCGGAGTTTGACACGGGAGCGACCAAAAACGCCATGATTCTGTCCGTGCCGGAAGGACATGACAAGCCCTTAAAGTATCCGCTGATGTTTTCCGTATGCGACGCGGTGCTGATCAATAAGACGGATGTCATGCCGTATTTCGATTTCGATCTGGAGCAGTGCCGCAAAAACATTGCGCTCAGGAATCCGAAGGCGGAGGTGTTTCCCGTCTGTGCAAAAACGGGAGAGGGAATAGAAGCCTTTACCGCATGGTTGAAAAAGGAGATTGACAGCAACTATGCCGGCGTAAGCGGCCACACCTTTCTGCTGCAGGGCAATGAGTTTATTATCAAGGAAATTGAGGAAACCTGACGGAGGAACCGTTGGACGATCATTCACTGCAATATACGAGAGAGCATAATACCGTTGTAGGTATTATTACGGTGGCCTGCATCGGCACGATTGTGGGCGGCATATCTCTGGGATGGGAATTCTGGGTGCCGCCTCTGATTGTCGTCGGCCTGATTGTAACCTGGTTTCTTCATATCACCCAGTACGGCTCCAAGACCTTCCGCGAGAATTTCTATCTCGTTTTCACCATGCTGATCTCCTTTTATCACGGGGTACATCCGACCAGCATGTTTGAGATCGTGGTGGTATCCGCTTTGCTGATGGTCAATGTCACGCTGTTCAGGCGAAAGGAATTCGTCACGCTGATGCTGGCGGAATTCTTTGTCCTGATGATCCTGCAGGTGGTGATGGCGGTCCGGTCCGGGAGCATGATCTTTGACACCTTAAACGTCGCCAGGCTGGTTGTCCACGTGGTCGCGGAATTCTGTATCTACAAAGGCTTAAGCGATGCGATCCGCAACAACAGACAGGACAGGGAGGAGCTCGAGATGCACTATCGCGACAGGGAGCGCTCCCGTGTGGATATGGAGGATTTCCTGGTCAACATCTCTCACGAGCTCCGCACGCCGGTGAACGTGATCAACGGCATGTCCGCCCTGATTCTGAAAAAGGAGGAGAGGGAGGACGTGGCGGCCATCCGGGATGCCGGTCTGCGCCTTTCCCGTCAGATCGAGGACATTCAGGACTACAGTGAGATTCAGCGTGGGGATGTGGTGCTCGAGGAGGATAAGTACATGATCACCTCCGTGCTGAGCGACATCATCTCGGATTACATGGGACGCGAGGAAAACAGCGAGCTGGATCTGATTGTGGATCTGGATCCCACGCTTCCCGTGATGTTAAACGGCGACAGCCGCAAGATCGGCAAGGTCATCCGTCATCTTCTGGATAATGCGACCAAATTTACCAAGCTCGGCGGAATCTATCTCCGGGTGTCCGGAATCAGAAGAGAATACGGCATCAATCTCACCATCGAGGTGACCGACACCGGCGTCGGTATGAGCCGTGCCCAGACGGAGAATATCTCCCGCGGAGTCTACCGGCTGAACGGCAAACGTGACCGGAGCACGGGAGGAATCGGACTCGGATTTTCCATTGTATATGGCTTTGTGCGTAAGATGAACGGCTTTGTGAATCTGGAGAGCCGGAACGGAAAGGGAACCACCTTCCGGGTCAGCATCGCCCAGGAGATCATCGATCCGGCACCCTGTCTGAGCGTGCAGAACGAGCGCTTCATCAACGCGGTCTACTACGTGTTTCCGGAGAAATACAGCGTCCCCCGGGTGGGTGCCTTTTACCGGCACATGGCCACCAATCTGGCGGCAGGTCTTCGCCTGAACGTCTATTTTGCGTCCAATCTGCGGGAGCTCGGACAGCTTCTGGAGCGGGGAGATATCACGCATGTCTTCATGGGCGATGAGGAGTATGCCGACTCGCCGGATTATTTCGAGGAGCTTGCGAAGCTGAAGGTGACCGTCGCGGTTTCCGCGTCGAAGGATTTCCGGATGAAGCCGGAAAGCAGGGTGATCTGTCTGCCCAAGCCGCTGTACGCCATCCCTGTTGTCCATGTGCTCAACGGAGAGACGTCGACGCTGCTCTCACCGGGCGGCGAGGAGGAACGCAGACCGGTTCTCGACGGCGTGCGGGCGCTGGTCGTGGATGACGAGCCCATGAATCTGGTGGTCGCGGTCGGATTGTTCAAGGAGTATCACATGATCATCGACACCGCGGCCAGCGGAAAAGAGGCCATTGAGAAATATGAACAGAATGACTACACGCTTATTTTCATGGATCACATGATGCCGGAGATGGACGGTGTGGAGGCCATGAGACGGATCCGTGAAATCGCCCTGAAGAAGGGACAATCGCCGCGTATCATCGCGCTGACGGCCAATGCCATCAGCGGGGCAAGGGAGATGTTCCTGCGCGAGGGCTTCGACGGCTTTATCAGCAAACCGATCAGCATTCAGGATTTCGAACGGACCATTCACAGGGTGCTGCCCGCAGTCTCCTCCGGTCAGAAAGAGAGAGACCTATGAGACTGCTCAGGCGCCTGCAGGCGATGCTCCTCGACCCTGCGAGAGAACTCAAAGAGCGGGTTTTCATTCTGCTCAATTCGTCGGTGCTGGTCGTCGTGGCTGTCGCCCTTCTGGGGGATATCATCTACAGCGACAATATCGTCGAGATTGTGCTGCTGATCATCCTGATGGTTATCAACCCCTTGATGACGTATATCGGAGTAAAAACCGGCCATGTGGATGCGACCGCCCGGATTTTGTCTTTTCTCCTGATCACGACCGCCATGCCGGTGGTCTTTCTGTTCGGCGGAGGCGTCGAGGGCGCGGCGATTCCCTGGATGGTATTCAGCTATCTTTATATCGGTCTGGTGCTGTTTGGCTGGTGGAGGGCACTGGCTCTGCTTCTGCTCACGGCCGTGGTGATTGGCCTCTTTTTTGTGGGCTACCGTTATCCCGACGTGATCATCGGCCATCAGCGGGAGATTTTTTATCTGGACGCGGTGCTGGGTGTGATTGAGGTCGGAATGGTCTGCTTCGTCATGACCTGGTTCCAGAACCGCCTGTTCATGCAGGAAAATGAGCGCGCGAAGGCGGAGACCCGCAAGGTGGAAAAGCTCAACCGCGCACAGAACCGGTTTTTCTCCAGTATGAGTCACGAAATCCGGACGCCCATCAATTCCATTCTGGGACTGAATGAGATTATCCTGAGACAGGAGGATGCATCGGAGGAGATCATCCGCGACGCCGGAAACATTCAGGGCGCCGGCCGGATGCTTCTGGCGCTGATCAATGACATCCTTGATTTTTCCAGGATTGAGGCGGGCAAGATGGATATCGTGCCGGTCAACTATGATGTCGCCGCCATGATTTCCGAAATCGTCAATATGATCTGGCTTCGCGCGGAGCAGAAGGGACTGGAGTTTAAGGTCGAGGTGGATCCCTCCGTTCCCGCGGAGCTTTTCGGCGATGAAATCCGCATCAAACAGATTCTGGTGAATCTCTTAAACAACGCGGTCAAATACACCAGAGAAGGTCTTGTCACCCTTCATGTGGAAAAGGAGGAGCTCAGGGAGGATCAGATCCTGTTGAGCTTTACGGTCATTGATACGGGTATCGGGATCAAGCAGGATGCGATTCCCTATCTTTTTGACGCCTTCAGACGGATGGACGAGGAGAAGAACACCGGAATCGAAGGAACGGGACTCGGCCTCTCCATTGTGAAGCAGCTTGTGGATCTGATGGACGGCAGGATCACGGTCAACAGTGTCTATATGCAGGGCTCCACCTTTATGGTGACCCTGTGGCAGAAGGTGACGCGATTCGATACGGTGGGTGATATCAGCCTGACCAACCGTCCGGGAGGCGGAAAGCAGGACAGATATCAGGCCTGCTTCACCGCGCCGGATGTGCAGATTCTGATTGTGGACGACAACGAGATGAATCTGGAGGTGGAGAAAAAGCTTCTTGCCGGAACCGAAATGAAGGTGGATACCGCCCAAAACGGCGAGGACGCACTGTCCATGACCCAGAATACGCGCTATGATCTGATCCTGATGGATCATCTCATGCCGGGTATGGACGGAATCGAGTGCATGCAGCACATCCGAAAGCAGGCGGGGGGGCTCAACAACCATGTCCCCATCCTGGTGCTCACCGCCAACGCAGGCGGGGAGAACCGCGGCCTGTACAGCAGAAGCGGCTCTGACGGCTACCTGATGAAGCCGGTCACGGGGAAGCAGCTGGAGGAGGCCGTGCTCGGCCACGTGCCGGAATCCATGGTGACCTGGATGGAGGGCAGAGAAGCCGCCAGACTGCAGATGAACACGGGAGGAAGCTACAGCCGCAAGATCCCTGTGCTGGTCGCCACCAACAGCACCTGTGAACTGCCGCCCGCCGTGGTGCGTGAGCACCAGATCGACGTCATCCCCTTCAGTGTGATCGCGGAGGGCAGGGTCTATTACGATTCGGTGGAGGCCGGCACGGATGAGCTTCTGCGCTATATGAAGTCGGGTGTGCGCCTGGATTCGGAGGCACCCACCGTCGAGGAATTTGAGGCATTTTTCGGACAGGAGCTCAAAAAGGCACATAACATAATCTACATCACGATTTCCTCCGCCTTAAGCAAGGAATACGAGCGGGCAAGCGCCGCTGCAAAGGCCTACGGCAATGTCATCGTTTACGATTCAGGCTTCGCTTCGGGCTGCGTGGGACTTCTGGTGCTCCTGGCCCACAGAATGAGCACCCAGGGAAGATCGACGGAGGTGATCCTTGAGGAACTTGACAGCCTGAAGAGCAGGCTGATGTGCAGCTTCGTGACGGACGGCACGTTTTTTGAACGAAAGAAAGACCTCCTCGGCAGAGGCATCTACAACATCACACGGGTCCTCGATGTCCGCCCCTTCGTGCGTATTAAGAACGGCAGGTTTCACATCCGCGGGGCAGTGGTCGGCGACCGGAGGAACGATTTCGACCGGTTTACGGATTACGCGCTGCCAAGGCTGGCGGATCCCGATCTGGATCTTGTGCTTGTCATCTACGTGTCTCTGACAGAGGAGGACCGAAAGCGGATCGAGACACGGATCAGAAGACGTCATGCGTTTCGGAATATCCTTTTTCTGAAGGCCACCGGTGTGATGGCGATGCACTGCGGCCCTGATTCATTCGGTATCGCCTATTTCACACTGGGTGAGCAGGATCTGAATCTGAGCATGATGCTGATGATGGAGGATGCGCAGGAAGACGCGGACCGGAATTTTGCGGAGGACGACGAATCGGAGCAGGAAGCCGGCGAGGTGGTTCCGGAATCAACGGCAGAAGCGGGGGAGGCGGCTCCGGAGTCAAAAGCGGAAACGGCGGATGGAGATGGCTTCGGGGAATGGTATGAGCACATACCCGGAATTGACGGCAGGAAAGGGATCCAGTACAACGGCTCTGAAGAAGCCTACAGGATGATCCTTCGCATTTTCATGGAGTCCATTGACGGAAAGAGCCGGGAACTGGATGATTACTACAACAGTGAGGACTGGGAAAACTATACCATCAAGGTGCATGCGCTCAAAAGCTCCGCCCGCCTCATCGGCGCCGGGAAGCTGGCGGACGATGCCTGGGCGCTGGAGCGCGCGGGAAATGACGGGGATCTGGAAACCATCCGTAAGAATCACGCGCGGTTACTGAGTGATTTTAAGGGCTATCTGCCCATTCTTGCTCCGCTGTTTGAAGAGCAGCCGGAGGAGGCGGAGGAGGATACGGGAGAGGGCAACGGCGAGGATTCCGTCCGGCACGAACAGATCCATCGGGTGATGATTGAAAGCGCCTATGAGGCGCTCCGGGAAGCGGCGGGGAGACGGGATGATGCAGCACTGCGAAAGACGTTTTCAGAGCTGGAGGAATACCGGTTTCCCGAAGTGGAGGCGGAAAGGCTTGCGAGGCTTAAGAGGGCCTATTCCCAAAAGGACTTTGACGGAATGATCCGTCAGATGGAGAAAATACGCAAGGGGGACCTGTCGGAACATCCGGCAGATGACGGGAAGGGGACGGCATGAAAAAACGGAAAGCGGAGGCCGGATGGGTCTACACGATACTGCTGCTGTTTTCTGTGATCGTGCTCCTTCTGGTGATCCTGTTCAGCACAGACGCCTTTGATTCCGGATATAAGAATCATGTCCGCACCTTCGGCGGCGGCTGGATTCTGCCAAACGGGGAAGCCGCCAACATCAGCGATCTGCACCCGAGAGACCACGGCGGCATTGTGGATGTGAAAAGGAAACTGCCGGGTGTGCTGACGGACGCGGACTGTCTGTGCTTCGAGAGCAGAAACGCCAATATTACCGTGTACCTGGACGATCGGGAAATCTATTCCTTTACCTCAAACGAGAATCTGACCGGATTGGGCTACGGCAACGCATTTCATCAGGTACAGCTTGGCCGGGAGGACGGCGGTCATATGATCCGGGTTACTTTCTGGGGGGTACGACGTGGCTTCGGTCGAATCCTCAGCGCGTATCTTGCGCCGGCGACGGATTATTATCAAATGAACGTGTTGAGCCGGGTGCTTCCGGCGGTGATTTCCCTGAGCATCATCGCCATCGGCCTGACCATGCTGATCATTTTCCTGCAGATCCCGGACAAGGAGAACATGCCCTTCAATATTCTCTCCCTGAGCATGGTGGCGGTCGTCATCGGATCCTGGCTGCTGGTGGACACCAATCTCATGACGCTTCTGATCGGACGTGTCTATTTCTGGCGGGCGCTTAACCGGCTGCTTGTACTGCTTGTCGGTTATCCCTGTGTCAGCTTTGTGAATTCCATCACCGAGCAGAAGCGCGATATCTACCTCCATCTTGCCTTTTTGGAAAACGTGCTGATATTCTGCACGATTCTCGGTCTCCGCTTCTTCGCGGGGGTGGACATGATGATCACCTTTTCGTACGGGGTCGGCGTCATGATCTCCTTAAGTCTGATTCTTACGCTTGTCTGTATCATCGACAATGAACTGTATTGCCGGAGCAACGGAATCGTGAGCCGCGTCCGGAGCTTTTATCCCGGAATGATTGCCCTGATCATCTGCGCGACACTCGATGTGGCTCTGTTCCTGATTCGTGTGATGTGGACGGATTCCTACGGAATTTTCAGCCGTTTCGGACTGGCTCTGTTTGTCCTGATGTCTCTTGTGCAGTTTCTGCGCTGGTGGACGAGAGACCGGAAAACGATCGCGAGGGACCGCTTCATCAACCGCGCCCTGCAGTATACCGTGTCCTCCAATTCGTCGGAGGAGAGCATCCGTTCCATGCTTGACTTCATGGGGAAGGAGCTGCATGCCGGACGGATCGGCATCTTTGAGGAGCAGGGTAACGGCAAGTACCGGGGCACCTACGAATGGTTTCCGGAGGGAGGCTGCTCCGCAGGCCTCGATCTGATCTATCTGCCGTATGAAGGAATGGTGGAGGATCTGCGCAAAACGTTTGATGCCAATAACCACAATCTGATCATCAATGATCCGGAGGATTACAGGCTGATCCATCCCTCACTCTACAACCTGCTGATGGCCAATCATATAAAGAGTATAGTTGCGGGACCGCTGGAATCAAAGGGCAGACTGCTGGGTGTGCTGACCTTTCTGGACGTCCCGGCGGAGGTGAGGGAGGAAACCGCGGAGATCATCACGCTGATTTCCTATTTCCTGACACAGCTGATCAACCAGCGCGAGGAGCAAAAACGGCTTCGGAGGTACAGCTATATGGATTCCCTGACGGGCGCACAGAACCGCCGGGCCTTCAATGAGTACATCAGGGACGGACTGGACCTGTCGTCCGCTTTCGGGTATATCACCTGCAATCTGAAGGGACTGGAGGAGACCAACCGCAAAAAAGGCTATGAGGCGGGTGACCGGATGGTGGTATCCGTGGTGGATTGCCTGAAGGAGGTCTTTGGTGAAGGAAAGGTGTACCGGATGAGCGGTTCCGAGTTTTCCGCCTTCGGCTTTGAAACCGACGAGACCTTCTTCCATGCGGATGTGCAGCGCGTGGTCAGACTGATGCACGAGAAGGAGCTGCAGGTGGATACAGGCAGTGTTTTCTGCGCTTTCGGAAGCATGGGTATGGAGCGCGTGATCAATCAGGTCCACGCACAGATGAGGGAAGCGCGATAAAAAGAAACGGCATTTCCGTAAGGATATAACGACCGAAAGAACCACAAACAGAGGAGGGAACAGAAATGGTATGTAAGTATTGCGGTGCTGAAAATGAGGAAGGCAGCCTGTTCTGCTGCACATGCGGAAAGCGGATCGGATCCGGTGACGCTGAGGAAAACAGAGGTACCGTAGAAATGGAAGGCGCTGAGCCTGCAGGCTCAGACACGGATGCGGAGACGTCCGAAGCGGAAACTGATCATACAGCGGAAGCAGCCGGACCGGCGTCCAATCAGGCACCGGGGACGGCCGGGCAGACATCCGGCCCCGAACCGGAGATGACCGGTCCGGTACCTGACCACGCCCCGTTTTCGGCGGAACCGGCAGATGGCGGGAAGGGAAGCGCTCAAAAATGGCTTCCGCTGATTCTTCTCGCGGCGGTTGCTGTGGTGGCATTGGTTTTGCTGCTGGGACGCCTGCTTGCAGACAGCCTGCCTGGCGGCGGAAAGGATGCGCAGGCTGTCCCGCTCTGGGCCTGTGTCGACGGACAGGACACGGCATATATCCAGTTTGCCAACGGCAAGCATTCGCGTATTGAAGATGCGGAGTCAGCGGCCGTCACCCCGGACCGCAAGCTGGTGGTGGTCCTGGACACGGCGAAGGATCTGTATGTGACGGATGCCGGCCTGAAGAATAAAACCCCCGTCGCGGAGGAGGTCGATTATTTTAACATTCACGACCGGGTCATCACATACCGGGCCAAGGACGGCACCTATCTGTACCGGTGCGATAAAAAGGAATCGGTCCGGCTTTCAAAGGAGGACTGCGACGGCTTCTGCTTTTCCGAAAAGGGAGGAAACCTGCTGTACGGCATGGGGAGTTCCATCTACCTGCTGACCGATTCCATGAAGGAACCGGAAAAGATCGGCAAGTTCGATGAGGACTGGAAACCGCTGTATCTGAGCGATGACGGGTCGGTCGCCTACTGGGCGCTTGATACGGGCAACAGTGAGGGAAGAGACAATACCTATGAAATCTACTCCTTCCGGAAGGGCGAGCGCAACAAGGTCTGCAAATATGACGCGGTGTTTTTCCCGAATCTGATGTTCAACAAAAGCCAGTCGTACGGAATTCTCGCGCAGCATGACAGGGAGTCGCTCTATGTCCTCGACAAAAAAGGCAATGCCGTGAAGGTGGGATTCGGGAATCCGCTGGATCTCCGCAAGGGGTATATCTACACGGCAAAAACCTCCTTCTACGAGGATGAATCCTCCTCGTTCCCGGGGATGTACTTTGCTGTCCAGGGCAATGACGATAAGACAAGCAGGCTGTATTATGTCGATAAAAAAGGGGAACGGGAAAAGGTGATGTCGGATATCGAGGGCGACTGGTGTGTGGCTGACGGGTATCTCTACTACATGACGGACGACGAGCTGCATTGCGCGAAGCTGAACGGCGAATCGGTGACGAAGGATGAGCGGATTGCGGCGGATATCGACCGTTGGCTGTCTGCCCGGGACGGCTACATCTACTATGTAAGGGATATAGAAAAGGACAAAAACGGGAATGAATTCGGAACGGTCTACGTTTACAAAAAGGGAAAGAAAACGGTCAAGGTCAGCAGTGATGTGTGGCTGAAGGAAGCCTTTTTCAGCCCGGACGGAAAAACCGTCTATTTCTTCAAAGATCCGAATAAATACTATGATAACGCAACTCTGTACAGGTCGGAGTTCGGCAGGAAGACGGCTGTCCGAATCGCGGATTCGGTGTGCCTGAGCGGAATCAGTGACGGCACAGGGAACACGTATGAAAACCTGCTGGGCGACAGGTTTACCTTCTACAGGGAGATAGACAAACAGGACTACCACTGGATGTTCTACAACGGAAAGGAAGCCTTCAGTATGGTGGAGGGACTTCGGTCTGAGGATCTGAACTAAGGGGAGAGACAGCCATGTTTTGTAACAGATGCGGAAAAGAACTGAAGGATGGAACGAGATTCTGTCCGGAGTGCGGGAAGGAGATTGTGATCCGGCCGCGGCAGCAGCCCCCTCAGGGGCAGAGCGCGGAGGCAGGAGCGCAGCAGACCGCTGTACCACAAAGCGCAGAGATCGGAGCACAGCAAACCCCGGCACCCCAGGGCGCAGAGACCGCTACACAACAGGCCCCCGCGGCCGGCAAAACCTGGCTTCCGATCGTAATCATCGCTGCCGCGGCGCTCATCGTGCTCGGAGCGGCAGCCGCCCTTTTCCTCCTGAAGCCGTGGGAGAATATCGGCGGACAGCAGATTTCGGCCTATGACGATGATGACGACGACGAAGAAGATGATGACGAAGAAGATGACGAAGAAGATGACAAAGAAGATGACAAAGAAGATGACGAAGACGATGATAACAGGTACAAGGAAGCTCCCTTCGGCATATCGGGAGAGAATACGGAGGCCGTGACGGCGGAAGCACCGGCAGCCGAGGCACCGGCGGCTGAGGCCCCGGCAGCCGAGGCGACGGCGGCAGGCCCGGACACCGCGGTTGTCAAGGATGCCTTTCTTGCCTACGCAAAGAAGAAGGATTTTGTGAACGGCTGTGTCGGGTATTTCGACTCGGCGTTTGAAAAGGATGAGTACGGGAACCAAACCCCGATCAGGGATTATTCCAGGATTCCCTATGGCTATATAGACTGCCTGATTGAGGATTTTGACGGGGACGGGCAGGCGGAGATGATGCTTCCGCTGATCACGGAAGGGGACGCAGGGAAGCTGACCCTCGTCATGTACGAGTATACGGGAGACGTGAAGGAAGCGAGTCAGTACGATGCGGGCAATTGCTATTTCTCCGGCGATTATGACGATACAATGGTGATGTCCTACGATCACCAGGGGAAAACAAGTATCGGAATCGCGATTCAATCGGGAGCCTATCTGATGGCCGACGGGGAAGGATTAGACTTCTTTGAGGTACAATATGACGGAAAAGGCTTCTCAGACATCGGACGGGCAGGCTATGCCGGTTCAGACGGAGAGGAAAACGAGGCTTTTATGAAGGCCATGCGGGACTGCGGTCTGGAGGTGTCCTGGGACAGATGCTTCAATTCGGATTTCCATCAGGAGGTGCTGTCCGTGTCGGGCGGGACAAAGCTGTTTATGGTGGAAGCGGCGGTCAATGATTATGTGAGGGATGAGGAAATCTGGCAGTATTCGCGGATAGCCGGTTTTGTCCGATACACCGGGACCTCGCCGTATGATTTCACAAGGCATGAGGGCCCGGATCCGGCACAGGACTATATTCTTACCGAGAGTTCCAGAAGACCGCTCACGGACAACGATCTGAAAAACCTGTCCAGGGAGCAGCTGCGGCTTGCAAGAAACGAGATTGTTGCCCGCCACGGGAGGAAGTTTCAGGACGAGGAGCTGCAGGCCTATTTTGATTCCAAGGGCTGGTACAGGGGAACGATCTGGCCGGATGACTTTGACATCACGAAGAGACTGACCGAAACCGAGAGAGACAATATGGAGTTTATCCAGAAGCATGAGAAGTGATCGGGTTTTGACCCGGAAAGAAGAAACATCCTGATGACAGTAAAAAAACAACATTCGGCCGTGCTGAACATGACGGAGGGCAATCCGCTTTCCCTGCTCATCTGCTTTTCGGTTCCGATGCTGATCGGGAACCTGTTTCAGCAGCTGTACAATCTGGTGGATTCGGTGATTGTGGGGCAGTTTGTCGGAGCGGATGCCCTGGCGGCCATCGGCGCCACCTCCTCGGTGACGTTTCTGTTTTTCGCCCTCTGCAACGGAATCGGTGGCGGTGGCGGAATCATCACCTCCCAGTGCTTCGGCAAGGGCGATGACGATGAGGTGAGAAACTGCATCGCGAATACCGGCTATATCATGCTGGTCTTTCCGCTTTCGGTCGGGATTCTGGCGTTTTTTTTATCGGGGCCGGTTTTGCGGCTTCTGGACACACCTGCGGAAATTATGCCCGATGCCGTGGCCTATATGCGGATCATGTGCGTCGGACTCCTTTTCGTGTCCCTCTACAACTACATCTCCTCGATGCTCAGGGCACTCGGGGATTCCAGGACACCGCTGTACTTCCTGATTTTTTCATGCCTGCTAAACACGGGACTGGATGTGCTGTTTGTCTGCGGCCTGCATATGAGCGTCAGGGGAGCCGGCATCGCGACCATCATTTCCCAGCTGGTCTCCGGCATGAGCTGCTTCGTCCACGCGGTCAGACGAAATGAGTATTTCAAAATGACGCGGGCGGATCTGCGGTTCAGCGCTCCGCTTACCGGCAGGGTGCTGAGGCTGGGAATTCCGCTTTCCCTTCAGTTCTCGCTGATCGCCATTTCCTGCATGGCGCTGCAGAAGGTGGTCAATTCCTTCGGCAAGGTGACGGTGGCCGCATTCACAGCGACCAGCAGGGTGGAACAGATCATTCACCAGCCGTATCAGACACTGGGCGCCGCGCTTTCCACCTTCACCGGTCAGAATTTCGGTGCGGACCGGATGGACAGGGTGAAGGCAGGCTACCGGAAGAGTCTGATGCTGATGGCCGTTTTTTCCCTGTTCATGCTGCCCGTCATGCAGCTTTTCGGTGACGACATCATCCGGTTTTTCGTGGAGGATGCGGAGGTGATCGCCATGGGAGCGACGGCGCTTCGGATCACCAGCCTGTTCTACGCCATGCTCGGCGTGATCTACGTCGTGAGAGGCGTACTGAACGGTCTGGGAGATTCTGTCTTCGCCCTGATCAACGGAATCGTGGAGGTGATCGGCCGGTTTACGGTGCCCTTCCTGCTGACCGCGATCCCCGTGATCGGTCTGTGGGGGATCTGGTGGTCCGTCGGCATCGTCTGGAGTCTGAGCGGCCTGACGGCCTGGCTGCGTTATCTGCAGTATAAAAAGAGAATTTGATGGCAGAATGGACGCGCCGATCTGAAAATGATGACGCGTCAGACTTTTGGTTGTACAATGTGTGTGGAGACAGCAGCGATCCGGCTGCTGTCATTCAGGAAAGGGGGAAAACCATGAACGGAAAAAGACAATCAATCAGACGGCTTCTGGCGGGACTGCTGGCGGCGGTGCTCGCATTCGGCAGCGCGCCGCAGATGACGTTCGCGGAGGAGACGGAGGTCACGGGGAGCTCAAAGTCGGCACCTGAGGAGTATAAGGTCGGCACCGAATGCCAGGGCGTGCTGCTGCCCGGAGAGGATCCCGACACGGAGGACGGGGAGCCGGTTTATTATGACAGGCGTTTTTACCGGTTCACGGTGGAAACCACCGGAAGATATGCCTTTGCAACGACCGGCGACAGCCGGATGCAGTATCAGGTGGTGGAGGATCCGGATTTCGAATCCTCTTCCTTTGATAAGATGAGATGGAGATCGTGGCGAAACAACCCGAATCAGCTGGATCTGATCGGCGGCACCACCTATTATCTGACGGCCGACGGGAGCTCCTGCAGCGAAGAGAGCGTGTCCTACTCCTTCTCCCTTACGCTGGATGAAAAATATGTAATCAACACGCCCGATGATCCGATTGATGTGACGTTAGATACGCAGTATGACAAAACGATTTGCGGCTCGTTCCGCGAGGATTCCCAGGTGTATCCGTCAGACGGCGAGGCCTATGCGACGAATGTGTACCGGTTTACGCTGCCGACGGCCGGAAGGCTGACCATGAACACCGTTTCTCCTTCCGAATACGACCAGAGGATTTCCTGGTGGCTGAGAGTGAACCCGAAGAACGAGTACGACGAGGAGAGCTGGAGCTTTTCGCTGACGGGCGAGGAGTCCGGGTTTACCGGGCAGCATGTGAATACGATTGATATGATCGGGGGCACCTACTTTATCTGTGTCAAGAGCATGGACGGAGAAAAGAAGGACGCGGACTACTCCTTCAGGCTGACCTTTGATCCGATCGTGACGGACGATAGCGAAAAGACCATTTTTGACACGGTGATGAGCGGCTCCAACAACACCTGGGAGACGGCCGCGCAGATCGATGTGGCTCAGAAGTATGTCGCGCAGTCCGTTTATGCCGATTATCACAAGCGGATGGAGAGTGACTGGTTCAAGTTTACGCTGGCCAAGGATTCCAAGCTCTATCTTTCCGCGTCGACCGATCAGATCGATCTGCTGAAGTTCAGGATCTATGAGCCCGGCACCTATTCGGTTCAGCTGATTTCTACGGTTCCCTGCCCTTATGAGGCGGGCGCCGGCAATCCGCTGGCGGGGGTTCCGCTGGTGACGACCTCCGATTCCATCGGCGGAGGTAAGACGAGCACCACATTTAAGGCCGGCGTGTATTATATTTCCGTTGAGAAGGAAAGGAATGACCTCGCAGGTTCAGTGGGCAACACGGGCGCGTACCGGTTTGAGATCAGAAATTCGATTCCGGCCGATGTGCAGAGTGTGCAGATTATGGATGGGACCACCGGCAAGGAGGTTCGTTCCGTACAGGTGGAGGTGAATAAGACAAAGAAGCTGACCGCGCTGGTGCTGCCGGAGGAAGCGGCGGACCGTACCGTGCAGTGGTCCATCGACTCGGAGGAATTTGCCACAGTGGACGCAGCCGGCCTGATCACGGGTCTGAAGGAGGGGAGCTGTACCCTGACGGTGACGACAAAGGGTTTGAATTCGAAAGGGGAGCAGCTGACGGCTTCCTGCACGGTGAACGTGGTGCCGGAGGGAACCGCACCGGTGGAGCCGGATGAGCCCGATGAGCCGGATATTCCGGAGGGCCAGTGCCCGCCGATCGTGGTGAGGCAGAAGATCTATCTGTACGATCCCGCGTATTTCGGCGGCACGCTTGATAAGACGGACAAGTGGGATGTGTATCCGAAGTACGGCACCGTTGCCCGTGCCAAGGGCGTCTTTACGGCAACGAAGGCCGGCGAGGTGACCGTCACCCGGAAGGTGAAGGTGGACGGCGAGTACGACGAGGCGAATTTCATCAAGCGCACCTTTACCATCGTGGCACCCGCCTATCCGCTGAATGACAACAACAAGCCGCAAAAAATTTTCACTATCGACAGGAAGGGCGGTGGAATCATCGCGAAGGATGTGCTTTCCACGGGGAATTCGGGAATTGTGCCCACCGGTTATGCTTACTCGAAAAACAGGAATTTTGATTTCAACGAGAAAACCGGCGAGGTAATCGCAAAGAAGAACGGCTCCTGCATAGTCAGCGTCTACTACGGCGATATCGACAAGAAGTACGCGGCAAAATACACCTATACGGTCAAGGCGGTGCTTCCGAAGCTGACGGCGAAGCTCACGGTGAAGGCCGGTGCGAAGAACCCCAAGAGAGCGGTGGTTACCTTAAATAAGATTCATAAGAACAGGGGGCTTGGTGTTACGGACTGGCATGTGGAGGCGATCGATCCGGTGACGGGACAGCGTACGGGAGATCTGGACTGCGTGTATATTGAGCCGGACGAGAAAAACGCGCTCAAGTGTAAGGTCTGGGGACTTAAGAAGGGCCAGAAGGCCTGGGTGGTCGCCGTGGTGGACCGGGCGGAGTATTATTGTGAGGTAATTGTAAAGTAGTCAGGCTATGAGAGCATTTGAGCGGTTATTACGATACGCAGCGGTTTTTACAACGAGTGATGAACAGACAGACGCCGTGCCGTCTACGCCGGGTCAGCTTGAACTTGCGAATCTTCTTGCCAAGGAGATGAAGGAGCTGGGGATTGCGGACGCATCCGTGGACGGTCACGGTTATGTCGTGGGTCATATTCCGCCGACGAAGGGCTTCGAAGAGAAGCCCCGAATCGGCTTTATCGCGCACATGGACACGGCGCCGGACTGCACGGGGAAGAACGTGAAGCCGAAGCTCATTCCGGACTACAACGGAGAGGATCTTTGTCTTGGAAACGGACGCAAGCTCACGACGGCGCAGTTTCCGCATCTGAAGTCTCTAAAAGGCAGGACGTTAATTACGACGGACGGTTCCACGCTTCTGGGCGCAGACGACAAGGCGGGAATCGCCGAGATTCTGACGATGGCGGAGACGCTTATGGAGGAGGACATCCCCCACGGCGGCATTTCCATCGCCTTTACGCCGGACGAGGAGATCGGTCACGGGGCGGCTTTGCTGGACTTTTCCGTCTTCGGTGCCGACTTTGCCTACACGGTGGACGGCGGCGCCGAAAATGAAATCGAGTATGAGAATTTCAATGCGGCAAAGGCTGTTTTTGAAATAAGCGGCATCAGTGTGCACCCTGGCGAGTCGAAGAACAGGATGGTCAACGCCGCACTGATCGCCTGTGAGATCGCCTCCATGCTTCCGCAGGCGGAAACGCCCGCTCACACGGAAGATCGGGAAGGGTTCTATCATCTCACGGATATCTCGGGCGATGTGGAGCATGCGATCATCGCCTACATTGTCCGGGATCATGACGCGGGTCTTTTCGAGGCAAAGCTGGCCACGCTCAGGCTTATGGAAAAGGTCCTGAATGAGAAGTACGGCGCCGGCACCGTCAGGCTCACGATCACGGAGCAGTATCGGAATATGCTGGAAAAGATCCGTCCGCATATGCACATCGTGGAGACGGCCAGGCGCTGTATCGCGGCACAGGGGCTTTCGCCCGTCGACAGGCCGGTGCGCGGCGGAACCGACGGGGCGAGGCTGTCCTTCAGGGGTCTGCCCTGTCCGAATCTGGGAACCGGCGGTTACGCGTTTCACGGGCCCTACGAGCACATTTCCGTGGAGGGGATGGACGTCGTGGTCCGGATTCTGTGCGCCATTGTGAGCGCTTACGCGGCCGGGGTGTTTTACTCCTGATACGGGCTGTCAAACTCCGCCTCAGCCTTCCTGACTGCTTCCTCCAGCGAAAGGCCGGTGAAATGCTGCGCGCCAAGATAACGGCCTGATTTTTTGTCATCAACAAATGCACCGACCACGATTCCGGGAATCGCGCTCTCGGGGGCATTGGGCGCCTGGGGGCCGCCTAAATCCGTACGACACCATCCGGGATCAGTCAGATTGATCATCACATTGGTGCCTTCGACGGTCTTTCCCAGATCGATTGTGATCTTGTCGAGGGCCGCTTTGCTTGCCGAATATCCTGCCTGTTCCGGTTCCAGGCGGATTCCGCTCGTCGTGTTGAGTATGCGTCCGAAACCCCGTTCGATCATCTTCGGCATAAAGTGATAGCAGATCATGGCCGGAGCGATTGTGTTCACGTTGAAGCTGACCAGATAATCCTCCGGAGGCGTCAGAAAGTATTCTGTCCGATAGGCGATCTGCAGACCGGCGTTGTTCAGCACGATATCCACATTCACGCCTGAATCATCAATCTCATCAAGCATTTTCTTTACGGCAGAAAGGTCGTTTAAATCCGCGGCCACCGCGTAAGCGTTTACACCGATCTTTTTTACTTCTTCGAGCACCCGTTCCGTGTGTTCGAGGCTCCTGCTGTGCAATATGAGATTACATCCCTGTTTTGCCATAAACACAGCGGAGAGATATCCGATCCCTCGTGCTGCTCCGGTGATCAGAGCCCATCTTCCTTTTACATCGACCATGATTCAGACCTCCTTTTTCAATCGTACACGCTTCGTCATGAATCTATCAAGACCGGTGGTTATTACGCTGTCAGTATGCGCTTTTCCGGGAAGGAATGCTTATTAGATCCTGTGGTTCCTGTTATCAGTTTTTGATACCGCTGTTCCGGAGAGGGAATGAACAAACGGTGTCAACGGTTGAAGCATTGCCGTGGTTCGAGTATAATATAGGGGTAATTCGACTGACTGCGCATGAATGAGGCACGATATGAAAGAAGACCATGATGAACTCAGTCAGATAGGAATCACCCTGGCAAATCATTTTGCCTGTGTGTACTATGTCGACATCGAAACAGGAAGCTACCGTGAATATGTATATACGAAAGCGATGAGCAGGCGGGGACTCCCCGTAAGCGGAGAGGATTACTTTGCCGATTTCCGGATCTATGCTTCCAAATGGCTCCATCCCGACGATCTGGAATATGTACTGCGCGCTCATGACAAAAAAGATATTCTCGAAAAGCTTTCTCGTGACAGGACAGTTTCACTGGTCTATCGGATGATCATCCACGGATGCATTGACCATGGGCGACTTGTATATGTCATGTGCGAGGACAAAACACACATCATATGCTGTTTTGAAAACATTGAAGATGAAGTGCGCGCAAAGAAAGAGCAGGAGCAGGATCTTCAGTCCGCAAGGCTTATGGCAAGACTTGATAAGCTTACCGGAATACGCAATAAAAATGCATACATGGAATATACTGCATCTATCGATGAAAAGCTGAAAAGCGGAATGAACCGGGAACCGTTTGCTTTCGTCATGTGTGATGTGAATGATCTGAAGCTGATTAACGATACACGGGGACACAGCTTCGGGGATGAGGCGATCCGGAGAGCGAGCTGTATGGTATGCGATGTTTTCGAGCACAGTCCGGTATTCAGGGTCGGCGGAGATGAGTTTGCAGTTGTATTACAGGGGCGGGATTATGAACAGCGTGAACATCTGTTCCGAAGATTGAAAGAGGAATCCCTGGCCAATGGGCGTTCCAGGTCCGGCCCTGTGGTTGCATGCGGAATGGCCGATTACGATCCGGACAGGGATACGTGTGTCGATGACGTATTTGAACGGGCAGATAAGCAGATGTACGTCATAAAGAAAGAGATGAAATCCGCTCATCTGATCGACGGATTAGCGAACATGGACAGGATCGAGAAACCTATCCCCGATGAGAGGAGACGCCTGCTGGATGGTTTGTTCGGAGCGTTATACACTGTCGCGGGAGAGGGATATGTTTACCTGAATGATATGCGGTATGACTTTTCCCGATGGTCGCTTTCTCTCGTTGATGATTTTAGTCTCGAGTCAGAATACATGGTTCATGCGGATCGTATCTGGCAGAATTATATTCATCCGGACGATCTGCAGGTATACAGAAAAGCGGTTGATACGGCCATATGCGGAAATGCACAGGTTACGCCGATCTACTACCGTGCCCGCAAGACAGACGGAACATACGTGATGCTCACTACAAGAGCCTTTATTCTCAGTGACAGCGAGGGTAAGCCGGAATACTTCGGCGGGATCATGGTTGCGCACTGATAATATCTGCAGTTGTTTATTGGGATACATCATTGTTTTGCAGAAGGAGTGTAGGAAAAATGAAAATGAGAAAACTGAAAGAGTCAGTGGCAGTATTGCTTTCGGCAGGCATGGTCCTGGCACAGAGCAGTGTGGGATGCGCGGCGGAGGAAGGCCTCGCCTGCACAGGAACAGATGGCACAGAAGAGATTGCCCTGCAGGAGGCTTTGGAGGAGTCCGGCCAGGATCCTTTCCCGGCTGATCTTTCGGGAAACAGCGTCAGTTACCGCATTGAGGAAGATGGAAGCATCACCTGCTTTTCAGATGAGGAAGCCGGTTTCGATGAGAATGCTGCCGTTCTCACAGGCGAAGCGGAAAACGGCGGGCTTGTGAAGCTTGAGACGCCCACCGCCGAATGGGTAACGGAGAGGAGGACGATTCAGACGGGACCGGACAGGAAGGACCTCGGAGTACCCGGGGATATTCTGACATACCGCACAAAGGACAGCACCAACCGGTATGAATTTACCTGTTACAGAGAAGATGGCAGAATCGAATACACCGTTACAGCCTATTTAAGCGCAACGGATAAAAGAGACGCTTTTCTGGAGGATTTCTTTCTTACAGAGTATCATGACTCCGCGAATTACTATTTCACAGTATGTGCGAAAGGGAACGGAACGACCAGTCAAAACAGCGACCTCTTCACGTCTGATCGTTGGTACTTCAATTCGACGGGGGATCGGTATGCCGCACCGGCAAAGCCGGCAGTGAATCTTACGGATCATTGTTTTGAATACCTGATTCCAGAAGGGGCCGGAGGATACAAGGTATCTGTTTTCTATGCAAAAACGAAAGGGGAAACTCCCCAGGCAATAGGCGGAACTTATTATATCGCATATGAGAATTCCAAGGCGTCCCAAAGACTGACGTATAAGGTTGATGATGGTTTACTGCAGAGTCATGGAGAGGGGTATTATTCCATTACGGCACAGACAATGTCGAACGATCCGGAAAGGATCCAGCTGAGCCCGTTCTCTGAAATGAGTGATGCATTCTATGCAGGCAGCGACATGCTGGCGGTGAATCAATCGCTTACGGATATTGAGCAGAACGCATCCGGTGACACAGAGGAAGCAAAGAAAGACACCATTGACAGTGTGAAAAATATCGGCGCGGAGAAGCTACGGGAATCCATGCTTGTGGACAATGATAACAGCGGAACAAACGACCTGATCAGAAAAATCGAGGACAAGCTGCAGGTTCCGGTGAAAACAACGGTAGACGAAGTGCAGGGCATGAGCGTCAGCTCTTCTGATGTCAGGCTGACAGGTGCAAGTCTTAACGCAAGCGATCTCAATGCCGGGGTTTCGTTCCATATGGGAAAACCCGACAAAGATGTGGTCGTTCCCGGAGCCTATCATTCAACCGTCCAGGTGGATTTTACCCTCGAAGGCGCCACATATAACGGGGAAAAACTGGCTGTGCCCGTGAAGATCGTCGTACCCGTTCCGGCAAACATCGTACCTGAAAAAATGAGGATTCTGCATTATCACACCAGCACCGATATGTATGATGAGGTCATTACGCCGTACATTTTCCAGGAAGACGGCAGATGGTACGCAAGCTTCGTGGTCGATACCTTCAGTCCGTTTGTATTCGGCGAAGATGAGAGTTCGACGGGACCTGTGAAAGACGACACCATCAAGCTTGTGACCAGGCAGAAGCTGGATGTGAAGCCTCTTTTCTCCACTTCCTATGCCAGATACGCAGTGAAACCCGCAGGCTTTGCCACGGTCACGCCCAAGGGTCTGTTCACTGCAAAGAAAGCGGGAGAAGTCACGGTTTATGGTCTTGTGAAGAACGGCAACAAGTGGGCGGAGGATACGAAAAACCCCGTGAAGGTCGTTATTGAAACGCCAAAGCCGACGTCAAAAACCGTGACGCTGACACGGTTCCAACAGACCTACGGGGCGCTGAGCAATCTGACCGGCACCACGATTCGTCCGGCGCTTTTTGAGAGCGCAAAGCCTGCCGTTGCCACCATCGATCGCACGTCCGGACTGATCATGGCCGTCAAAAACGGAACCACGAGGATCACGCTGACCTATGGGGAGGGCAAATACGCCGCGAAGTACAATTTCACTATCAAGGTGCTGATCCCTTCCATGAACAGGGCCGCCGCAACTATGCTCACAGGAGCAAACTGCAATCTGAAGCTTAGAAACACGAAGCAGACCGTCTCCTGGCGAAGCGAAGACGAGGCCGTGGCTGTGGTGGATCAAAAGGGGAAGGTCTCTGCGCTCACGGCCGGAACGGTGAAGATCATCGCCACTGTGGAGAATGTAGACTACGAATCCACCATAACCGTCACCCCGCCTGAGATCAGGAAGGCAACCCTGGTTCTGGGTGTAAAGGGCGCAAAGAAGAAGGCAAAGGTCGGGCTTAAGAAAACGAAGCTGAAGGATATCAAATGGGAATCGTCGGACACGAGTGTTGCCACCGTTGATGATAAGGGGATGGTGACCGCAGTTGCGCCGGGCAAGGCGGTGATATTCACAAACGCCGGCGGCGTTGAGAATAAATGCGAGGTGACGGTTCAGTAACGCGTTGAAATAAATAGATAGGTGATCCGCATTCTTGGGGAACTTTTCTGTGCAAATAGCAGATAAAAGTTCCCTAAACTTTTGTTGAGATTTTTGATTGTGATTTCCCTGTATCCGCCTTGTAGCAGCATCGGACAGGAAAGACTACAGGGGCATGGACAAAGCAAACATCACTCGCTTGCCATCGGCTGAGCGAGCCAGATGCCGTTCGAGGCCGCAACGCGGGCGAGTTACGGCATCGGCCCCGAACAGTTGCGTCTGTGTACAACTGTCGTAAACAGAGGCGAGCTGTCACCGCAGGCGCCAAAAAGAGCTTGAACTCCCACGCTCGCCAAAACTCGTCGCGGCGCCAACAGGCGGCTGTCAACTACAAGTACACTCAGTGATGACATTTTCGTGAAAAGTCAATGAGAAAGCATGGACAATCTCTTGAAAAGTCAATGAAAATTGTTTAGAATATTCTTGAAAAGTCAACGGAGGGCGTAATCATGCTGTTTCGTAAAATACAAAGCACCATTGAGGAATACATGAGGAATCCCGGAAACAAGATTCTTCTGGTGGACGGAGCACGGCAGGTCGGCAAGACATTCATCATCAGGGATTCCGGGAAGAAGCTGTTTGAGAACTATATCGAGATCAATCTTGCAGAGGACAGGAACGGCGATCAGAGATTCCAGTCCGTGCACAATCCGTCGGATTTCTATTTTCAATTGTCCATGATTGCTGGACAGCTCATGAAGGAAAAGAATAATACGCTTGTCTTTCTGGATGAAATACAGGAATATCCGCATCTGCTCACTTTGCTTAAGTTTCTGAAACAGGACGACCGCTTTACCTACATCGCCAGCGGATCCCTTCTGGGCGTGACGCTCTCGAAGACCTCCTCCATCCCGATCGGGAGTATTACGATCCGGAGAATGTACCAGCTTGATTTTGAGGAATTCCTCTACGCCAACGGGTACGGACAGGAAGCATTGCAGATCATTCGTAAAAAGTATGAGAGCGGTGAGAACCTGGATGAGACGACCCACCGGGATCTGATGGAAACCTTCCGCCGCTATCTTCTGGTGGGAGGCCTTCCCGATGCGGTTAATGCGTATATTGCTGAAAAGAATATGTATCAGGTGCGCCAGATACAGAATGAGATCCATGATTTCTACGCGGCGGATGCCGCCAAATATGATAAGGAGCATCGGCTGAAGATCTGTCGGATCTACGACATGATCCCGTCAGAACTGGAGAATAAGAAAAAGCGGATCGTGATCAAGGATATTGACGGTGTGAAAGGAAAAACCCATAAGAACTATAAGGATGAGTTTGATTATCTGATCAGCGCGGGGATCGCACTGGAAGTAAAGGCGGTCTCGACACCTGTTTATCCGTTGATCGAGAACAGTACCAAGAATCTGCTCAAGTTGTATCTGAATGATGTCGGGATTCTGACATCCATTCTGTTCCCCGTGAATATGGATGCGATTCTTAAGGATATTGCAAGTATCAATCTAGGCTCTGTATACGAAGCGGTTGTTGCATCGGAACTCAAGGCGCACGGGCATCAGCTCTTCTATTATGACAACAGAAAGAACGGAGAAGTGGACTATCTGATCAATGACCATGAACGTATGAAGGTGCTGCCGATCGAGGTCAAATCCGGCAAGGATTACTACATTCACCGTGCTCTGGATTCATTTCTGGAGGGCGATCGCTATCCTGTGGAGCGTGGCATCGTCTTATCCAACGACCGCGAAATCAGAACGGACGGCCCGGTCACCTATTATCCCGTTTATGACGTGATGTTTTTATGACTTTTTCCCATATCCGTCTTGCGGCGGCAGCGGGAAGACTGGCTCGGGTCAATGGCAAAGCAAACATCACTCGCTTGCCATCGGCTGAGCGAGCCAGATGCCGTTCGAGGCCGCAACGCGGGCGAGTTACGGCATCGGCCCCGAACAGTTGAGTCTGTGTACAACTGTCGTAAACAGAGGCGAGCTGTCACCGCAGGCGCCAAAAAGCGCTTGAATTCCCACGCTCGCCAAAACTCGTCGCGCTCGTGATGCATGCTTTGCCTCTGCCCCGAGCCTTTTCTGTTCGTTGCCGCAAGGCAAGACGGGATATTTGCGCCGCGCCCGTTGCAGGGTTTTATAAGCGCTTGAATCCCCCCTCCCAATGTTTCTGTGATTATATGTGATCCGACTTCTTGGGGAACTTTGCTCTGCAAAATGCAGATAAAAGTTCCCTAAATTTGCGTTGAGATTTAGGGAACTTTATCGTATAATTTCATCAGAAAAGTTCCCTAAACGGAGGCACGATGATGGAAAATCGTTTAGAAGTAATACAAAGCTTGTTACAGGATAAAGCGGATTATCAGGCAAGGCTGAATCTTATCCCTTATGATGGTTCCCCGGAAGTAAAAGAGAACGGAAGCGGAAAATACCTCTATATAAGAAAAAGAGTCAATGGGAAACTCACATCGACCTATGTAGATAAGTATACAGATGAGCTTTATCAGTTGCTTCTCAGGAACGCCAGGGAAGCCAGGGAATTAAAAAAGAACATCCGCAGGATTGATAAGGAACTGGCAGAGAATGGCTATCGTTCTGCTGAATTGTCGCCGGATGTGATCAGGAATCTGGATTTTGCCAGGGCGAATATGAAATCCTGTATTTATGATCAGGCTGTTCTGGAGGGTGTTGCTACGACTTTTCCACAGACGGAGGAAATCCTGGAAAGAGGCATTGTCAACGGGATGACAGCTGATGACGTGCAAAAGATCCTTAATCTTAAGCATTCGTGGGAGTTTATCCTTGATCAGGACGTAATACAGGCTGATACGGATTATTATCTTCTGTGCCATATCGCAAAACTGGTCAATGAGGGCTTCTTTTCGTACGGCGGAAAAATTCGCAGTGTTCCCGTAACCATAGGCGGAACAGGTTACGTGCCACCAATTCCTATAGAGTCTGTGGTTATCGAGAGTATAAATTCAATCAAAGCTTCAGACGCTGCTGATATTGATAAAGCAATAAAACTATGTATGTACTGCATGAAGACGCAGATATTTGTTGATGGGAACAAGAGGGCTTCTGTATTATTCGCAAACCACTACCTGATTGGAAAAGGGCAGGGACTTCTTGTGATACCAGAAAAAGAGGTGCCGGAGTTCAAGAGATTGCTTGTAGCGTACTATGAAGGGGAGCGTGTTGATAGAATGGCAGGATTTCTTAAGGATAGATGCTGGAGAACGATGTGATTGATGTTTGTATTATCCCTGTATCTGCCTTGCGGCGGCATCAGATAAAATAAGACTCGGGGGCAATGGCAAAGCAAACATCACTCGCTTGCCATCGGCTGAGCGAAGTGCTGTTACCGCAGGCGACAAAAAGCGGATCCCGCGCGAGCCAACTGTTTGAGGAAGCGGCGCTTACAGGCGGCGGAGAATGGACGCCCGTGTTACGAGAAGCATATATGTACCTTTTGACAGGGCGGCCATGGACAACCGCCTGTTGGCGACGCGACGAGTTTTGACGAGCGTGGGTAATCAAGCGCTTTTTGGCGCCTGCGGTGACAGCTCGCCTCTGTTTACGACAGTTGTACACAGACTCAACTGTTCGGGACCGATGCCGTAACTCGCCCGCGTTGCGGCCTCGAACGGCATCTGGCTCGCTCAGCCGATGGCAAGCGAGTGATGTTTGCTTTGTCCATGCCCCTGTAGTCTTTCCTGTCCGATGCCGCTGCAAGGCGGATACAGGGAAAAAGGAAACAAAGACTTAACGCGAAAAGAGGATCCGGACATATCAAACGGAATGTGATAGATAAAATGACTCCATATCACGAACGCTTAACTGGACGCCTGCTGCGAGTCGGCTTCTTAGCCTCCTGATATAATTCATCAATATCGGTATCCTTTACTTTCGGATACATTGTCTTGGCCATCTTTTTAGTCAACCCACTGCGAAACCCTTTAAGAAGAGCTTGTCGATTGGCTCGCAGAACTTCTTCTCTAACTTTTTCATCCGCATACTGTTCAACTATCGCACACATGGCATCCCTTCCTCTCTGCGTCTCCTTAAAGTACTTGACACGCTTTGCCAACAAAGAAAAATGCATATCCTTTGCCTGCGTACAATGAAAATCACGCATCAACAGTCCGAGTTCCGTATCATCGTCTATCTCGCCATTTACATAAATGATATGCTCCATATCGCCAAACAACTCGTCCGTTTCCCTGATCACACGATCAATATGATATATCGGCTCACCCTTCTTCAGTACATCATGCTCAGTGATGAAAATCACATATGTTTCCGGCAACTTGTCGAAGTCCTGACTGGCTTTCAGCGAATTTGCATCTATCAGACTACTGATCTGCCTCGCACGTTTTGGAATCGCTCCTGAGTCAGCCCGTTGAACCTCAACCGCAAAGATCACACCTTTTGAGTTCCTGGCTTTGATATCCAGCCGTACGCTCCGTCCCTGAAGATTCTTTATCTCCACCTGGGCATGAACGGAAATCACCTTGATCGCCGAATCATCTAAAATAATCTGTAGTAGAAGTGCGGTTTCCTCTTTTTGCCCATCGAAAACCTTTGACATAAACGTGTCATCGAACAATCGAAAACTATCGATCTTTTTGTAAATCTCTGGCGAATACGCCTTTGTTCTCTTCCTCGGCAAAACAACCTCCGTCAGTCCATCTCACGTAACACGGTCTACGTCTGCTCCTATGCGATATCTTCATTATACACCCGACAAAAAAGACCGTCAAACAAGATAAAACGGGCGTCTGAAAACATTGATACTCCTTAGCAAACAGTGTATCATATCGATGTCAATATCGGGCAACGGAGATTGTCCGTTCAGGTGTTGAAGCGTTATGTCGTGCCAGTATGCGGTGTGCGCTGAGCCTTGCCATGGTTGGATGGTTCCCAAAAACTGGCGTCGAAAACATCCTTGTGGCTCTCTTGCTTTGGCATGAGGGTCACTTTTCTTTATGCCCTTTAAACAGGCCTCCCGAGATAAATAATACTCAAAATGTATTGGAAATATCTCATCAAGAAAAGCGATCTTTTGTCGCCTGCGGTAACAGCACTTCGCTCAGCCGATGGCAAGCGAGTGATGTTTGCTTTGCCCATGCCCCGAGCCTTTTCTGTTCGTTGCCGCAAAGCAAGGCAGGATTCTTTCGCCGCGCCCGTTGCCGGCGGTATACGTGGTGGCTGGTCAAATGAGTGAATAGGTATCAGAGATTTCGCACGGATGGGGGTGATCCCTTGGAATTACAATTCTAATGTGTGGAGCCGCAGGGGTCCACCACGCAGTTCCGAACTCCATGTTTCCCAATTAAATAATAACTCCCTTTTTACAAAAGTGTGTCTATATGCTAAATTTCAAGAGTTATCTTTCCATTACCTATCAAAAGCTTTATCTTAGTTTAGCTAGCCACAATAATTCGGATTTTTAGGTATGCACCAACGCCTGTACAGTTGGCACGGTGTTCAGCAGCTTGAAAAGTTCACTCTGCTTCTTTAGCAGATTACATACCGTCCACGTGTTGTGTCGCTTATGAGCCTTGACCATTCGTGCTTCCAGCAGACAGGTTTGCGTGCTTTTTCCTTTTATAGGTTCACAGGCAACCTCAAATTCCTGGTGGATCAGAGCGCTTACAAGCATGATGAATGCCAGGCCCTGGGTTTTGTAATAATCCTGCTCATGCAGTGAACAGTAGTTGGCTTTGTTTTTGAAATAATTGTAGAACGTTTCTATCTGCCAGCGCTTTTTGTACAAGCTGTATATCTCTTCTGGTGTCTGTTCTTCAAGGCTTGTTTGTAGAACAGTAACGCCCATGAAGTATTTCAACTTGTTGAAGTTCTCTTTTGTGTAGGACGCATCGCCTTTCTCGATGTGGCGCAGGTAGTTTTCCTGCTCTGCGGCTGACTCGTTCAGATCGCGGTAGGTAAGGACGCGATAGCCATCTATGATCTCGTCCTTGTATTCTACAACGGTGGCTTTTTTGCCCTTTTGATACATGAATCGGTCGTGCATCTCAAGATTGTGTACGGCTGCACGACAGGTATTCAGGTTTTTGGCTAATGGTATGATATATGCGTTACCATTGCTGCTGAAGATGTTGATGTTCTCGGTACTATAGAAACCGCGGTCGATGATGAAGAGCATGTCCTTAAGTTCGATCTGGGCGAGGAAATCTCGTATGCTCACTTTATCATTACAGGCGCCTTCGTAAATACGCGAAAGCAGCGGCATACCGGTATTGACATCATAAGCCATCAGAAGATTGACCTGAGGCTCACCGATTTTTCTGAACTTGTAGCCCTTTTCGGCAAGATCGTTTTCGGCAGACTCGCAGGCAATGACGTGTCCGTCAATCGCGATCTGATGTGAACTTTCGGCGATGAGCTTCTCTTCCATTTTGAGGACATTGCCCTGCCGACGGCCAAGTGCATCATAAAGGTTTGACAACGAATCATATCCCATTTTTAGCGAGGGATACTGGATTGATAAAACACTCATATCATAATAGTTTTTGATGTCCTTGAGGTATGTGAACCCTTGTATGAAGTGGATCATCGCTACTGTATATATACGAATGGCATCCTCTGGGTTAAAGCACTCTCGCAACAGGGAAAGAGTTTTTGTAGAGTTGGTAGTGACAACTGCATATTCGCCAAAATCAAGAGAACTTATCTCGGAGTCAGAAGCGAAGGTGTTATTGGGTATAAAGCCCACGTTCTCTTTGATAGAGCCGATGGATTTGCCCATTTTTGTATGGCGTTTGCCATCTTCGCCGGTAAAGCTGCTATACTCATACACATAGTAGTAGCCGTTGATATTTTTGACCATGGTGCCCTTGGGTTTGTACTTGCGGATGGATTCAGGAACAGAATAATTACCCATATGATCTCCCTCTTAGCGCATACCTAATAACATACCTAAATTGTAGCGCGATTTTCGGAGGAATGCAAGCACAAATGTACCAAAAAGTCTGTTATTTTACGGCGTTTCCACGTATTCGGTTGTAAATGTGCGATGGCCGATTGACCTATTGCATACCTAAAAACTCAAATTACTGTGTCTAATATAGCGCGAAGTAAATCTTGGGTTTCGCGAGTGGGTAAACTTTCAACATATCTGCGAAGCCATTCCACGTATAGGTACGACCACACCCTCTGCGGTTTAGCACCTTGTGCAGAAACTGCTGTACT
>JAIKYU010000046.1 GCA_024682835.1 Lachnospiraceae bacterium
CTTCGTTTGGAGATGCTTATATTGATTCAATAGCTGAAGAGATCCAGAAAGCATTTCCAGGGATAAAGGGCTTTAACAGACGCGGTCTGTATAGAATGAAAAAATTCTATGAGACTTATAAGGATGATGAATGGGGCTGTCGCACTAAGTGATTAGTGCGGCAGTCTTTTTCATCGGATGAAATCCAGCCAATCGGCTGGATTTCTTGTATAAAAAACAAGGGGGCTGTCGCAATAGATATTGCGGCGCCCCTTTTTCATGCCGACAAACGAAATACGCACGTGCTACATTCATTTATCTGCCCTAAGAGCATGGGTTGTGCCCCGGTTTAACCGGGTTCAGCCAGCGACAAGCGCTATCGAGACATCATTCACGTTTGTCCCGGTGGGGCCGGTGAAGATCAGGCCGTCAACCTCTTTCAGCGCATGATACGCATCATTGTCCTTAAGAACCCTGCGCACATCGATACCTTTCGCTTTCAGCTCTTCCAGGGTATCCCCGTCCGTATATCCCCCGGCGGCGTCAGTGGGCCCGTCAGTCCCGTCGCTGCCCAGAGAAAAGACTGCGGTGCCGGGAACTCCTGATATCCCGATCGAAGCGGCAAGCGCAAGTTCCTGGTTGCGCCCTCCTTTTCCATGACCTGTGAGATGTACGACTGTTTCACCGCCGGCGATGTATGCGGTCTTTTTTCCCTCTCCGGCGTGACTCCTTGCGATACTGGCAAGAAAAGAACCCGCCTCTCTCGCCTCTGAACAGAGTTCATCCGTCAGAAGGACCGGCGTGTATCCCCGCCCCTCACATATCTCTGCGGCAGCCCTGCACAGCTCGCGGACGGAGCCTGTGATCTGCGTCTCCACATGATCGAGTTGCTTGGGCGTTTCATTACTGAGAAGAGCTCTGGCTGTGTCTGTAAGCGCAAGACCGTATCTCTCTGCGATCTCCTTTGCCTGCTCACAGGTAGATGAATCGGGATATGCCGGTCCGCTGGCTATCATGTCAAGGGGATCTCCCAGCACATCGCTTAAGACAATACTGAATACTTTAGCCGGAGCCGCAGCCTGTGCAAAACGTCCTCCCTTGACACCGCTCAAACGCTTCCGGATGGTGTTCATCTCGATGATATCCGCCCCACAGGAAAGAAGCTGTCTGGTTATATCCTGCAGTTCCTCTCCGGGTATCAGAGGATGCTCGAATAACGCGCTTCCCCCTCCGGAAAGCAGAAAGAGCACGGTGTCATCCGCCCCCAGGGGTTCAACCAGCTTCAGTGCTTCGGCAGTCGCGGAAAAACTGTTCTCATCGGGCACCGGATGTCCTGCCTCACGGCAGATGATTCCGGGAAGATCACCCTTCACATGATCATACTTGGTTATGACTATGCCGCCGTCGATACGGGGACACTCCTTTACAGCCGCTGCAGCCATCTGCCAGGCCGCCTTTCCCGCCGCAACGAGGATCACTTTCCCGCTGCCCGGCTTAAAGTTCTTAAGCGCTCTTGCCACGGCTTCATCCGGCAGGACCGCCTTAATGGATTCTTTTACGATCAAATCTGCGTCTGCGCGCAACTCTTTATTCATAATGGTCTCCCTTCCGGTTGATGTAGAAAAACATCTTCCTGGTCTGCCGTGTCGGCAAAACCTTCCGGAAAGATCAGTCTGTTCTTCAACCGTTCCGCCATGCACCGGATAAACTGTTACCTTCCAGGAAAAGCGGTCAAAACATGATAGCGCTCATGTCAAATAATAATAAGCAACAGTTTTCCCCGGATATTATATTATATAGTCAGTACGGAAACAACGATCCATGGAGGAAGGAAACAGACATGTCAGATATCGTTATGGTAACAGGAACCGGCAGATCCTATGCCCTGGGGTATAATCTCGTACTCAGATATCTTGAAGCGGGAGATACGGTGATCGCCACGATACGGAAACCTTCTCCTGATATGGATGCGCTCACAGAAAAATACGGCGACCGTCTGATCGTCGCTACGATGGATCTTCTTGACACAGCATCCATTACGGCGGCGGCTGAAGCGGTGTCGGGCAGGGTGGATCACATCGATATCCTCATCAACAATGCCGTAGGCGTTGCTCCGGATGTTGACAAGGGCTTCTTTGACGCAAATCTCGATCATATTCCCAGAACACTGGATCTCATATCTGTCGGCACACTGCGTGTGATCAAGGCCTTTTATCCTCTTCTTGTCCGATCGGCGGGAACCGCACTGATCATGAACATATCCTCCGAGGCAGGAAGCATTGAAAAATGCTATCGTACAACGGGGATGGATTATGGCATGGGGAAGGCCGCACTGAACATGGCAACGATGTATCTGTACAACACCTTCAAGGATGAAAAAAAAGTGAATATCTTTGCAGTTCACCCGGGATGGATCAGAACGAACGGAAAAGATGATAATCCCGCGCCTCTCTCGTCCTATGAGGCTGCAGGTATCCTGAAGGATCTTTTCGCTGAAAGACGCGAGGATTTCACCGGACATCGGTTTATAACCAACGAGGGGAAAGATTATCCGTTTTGATCTCAAAACAGGAACAGGAGGGACATATTGCGGTAAGTGTGGTGATCACACCCCGGTTATTCCCACTTTTTCCGCCAGATCTCCTCTATCACATCGAGCTTTGACTTTCTGATGAGGAAGCATCCTGATAAACCAAGGAACACAGACATCACGATACAGATGATCATCAAAAGATTCTCGTTGGTCGAGACACCGGCTATCACGACACCCTCGGGATTGATCGTGGGATCCGTCGCGAAATTCACGAAGTCATATAAAGCATGTGCTGCCATGCCGGGAATAACAGAACCCGTCCTCAGATAGATCGCACCCAGAATAATACCGCCGCAGGTTGCCATAACAGTCTGCACCAATGTCATTCCGACATCTGCACCTGCAAAAATATTTGTCAAATGCATCGGTCCGAATACCAGAGACGAGATGACAATCACCATCCAGGCTCTGTGCTGCCCTTTAAGATACCGCATTCCGACAGGAATGATCATCGCTCTGTACATCGTCTCCTCGTTAACGCCGGCCATGATCGCCATACACAGATACGTAAAGGACGCTTTGATCACAAATCCCGAACAGAGGATATTGGAAATAACAGAACCCACGACCATAATACTCATGGTACTTGTAATGATCAAAATCTCTTTCAGCGGTAAATGCGCCTTGAATACCCCCTCAAATTCAGGTTTAAACCACATATTGAACAGGATCAGCAGCACAATGGAAAGCACTGAAATCGCAATATATCCCGCCGGGTTCGGGATCAGCCCTCCTGCTGAAGGCAAAGCTCCGATCACCACAGTAAGCAGCATCGCGATTACCGGCGCTTTCTCACACAAACCGTGTTTTCCTGACTTTGTCGTTCCCATGATCTTTCCTCCCGTAAACTGACAGGCTGGCCCTTCCAAAATGCAGAGTCATGATGAAAAGGCGCCGGTTAAACGTGTTTCTCAGAGCAGCGCCGTGCTGAAATACCTCTCCGCACGGTCTGCCAGGACGGTCGCGATATTCACATCCCGTCCGTACTTCTCCGCCATCCTCTTTGCCGCCCACACATTTGCTCCAGAGGAGGTTCCGACCAGCAGTCCCTGCACTTTTGCGAGCTCACGCGCGGTTTCGATCGCATCTTCATCCGTGACCTCCACGATGTCCGTGATGATGGATGTGTCCAGGATATCCGGAATAAAGCCGTCTCCGATCCCCTGGATCTGATGGAGTCCCGGCTCGTCCCCGAGCAGCGCGGAGACATTCTTCGGCTCGACCGCAACGATCTTGCAGTCCGGATTCTGCTCCAGAAGATACTGCGCAACGCCCTGCAGCGTCCCGCCGCTGCCGATACCGGACACATACACATCGATCCTTTCCCCAAGCTGTTCCACGAGCTCCACTGCGGTCGTGCGGTAGTGCATCTGCGGATTTGCGGGATTCTGAAACTGCTGGGGCACAAAGTATTCGTCCGAGCTCCTGGCCAGTTCCATAGCTTTGTCCACCGCTCCCCCGATGCTGAGCTTCGGATCCGTGAGCACCAGTTCCGCTCCGAGCGCGCGTATGATCTTCTTTCGCTCTTCGCTCATGTTCTCCGGCATCACAATGATCACGCGATATCCTTTTCGAACTCCGCACAGCGCGAGACCGATGCCCGTGTTGCCCGACGTGGGTTCAATGATCGTCATGCCGGGCTTCAGGCGCCCGTCCTTTTCCGCCTCCTCGATCATGTTCAGGGCAATCCTGTCCTTGATGCTGCCCCCCGGGTTCAGAAACTCCGCCTTGGCATAGATATGCAGTCCCGTCGTCTGTTCCAGACTGATCAGGGGTGTATTCCCGATCAGATCCAATACGTTCTTATAATACATGCTTTCCTCTCTCCTTTTTCTGATCCACAGTTAACTATTCTACACCAAACGAGGATAAAAATCACCTGATAATTGTGCTGATACGAAAAAACAAATCTCATGATCTGTTTTGATCGATCCGGTTGCATAACAGTCCCCGATCTCTTGTCATCGCCCGGAATCAGTATTATTATATGAAGTGCACAGGAAACGCCGCATGAGCCTTGACGCGGAGTTTCGATTCATACGGAGGGATTACCTGAAGAATGAACATCTACATTGATTTTGACGACTGTCTGTGCGAGACCGCACGCTATTTTTCCGAGCTTGTTGCCAGGCTTTACGGAAAGGACATCCCGTACGAACACATCGCATTCTTCGATCTGCAGAAATCCTTCTCGCTGACGGAAGACCAGTTTGAACACATGATGATCGAAGGGCACCGCCCGGAGGTTCTTCTGTCCTATGAAGAAACACCGGGCGCGATCGAGACCGTCAACCGGTGGATCGACAGAGGCGACGACGTATCCGTCATCACAGGACGCCCGTTCAGTGCGTTTGATGCATCGCGGGCATGGCTTGACACGCACGGGCTTCATCGTGCGAAGCTATACTGTCTCAATAAATACGGGCGGGATGCCTTTATAAAGGACAGTGATTTCAGCCTTGAACTCGAGGATTATTACAGGATGCACTTTGACTGCGCCGTTGAGGATTCCCCCGCCGCATTCCGCTTTTTTGATCATCTCCCCGATCTGAAGGTGATGGTTTTCGACCGTCCGTGGAATCAGAACTGCACGTTCCCGGGCACAGGTTACCACCGGTGCTTTGACTGGCAGACGATAAGCGATCTGGTGGGTTGATTTGCCAATGATGTCCCCGTCACGGTCCGGCGGGGCCGGTCATAGCATCCGCTTCCCGGGCCGCTCTTTTTTCGGCCTCTGCAGTTCTTCCGATCCTGCTGCAGCACGTTGTGCCTCGGCCGGAGTGATCGCAGCGGAATGGCTGCGTTTTCTCGTGGCCGTCTTCTCCGGTGCGCTGCCTGTCCCGGAAGCAAAGAAATCTTCCCTTGAGATATGCTTCTTTGCGACAGTCCTGTGCGCCGCCATCCTGGCCTTTTCCTTCGCCGTAAAGCTCGCAAGCATCTTTCCGCCAAGACTGCTCTTTATCTGCTCATGGCGTCCCGCCATGTCCGGATCGGCGCTCCAGAGCGCATCCTGTGCCGCCGCCCTGGAAGTGATCTTCGTGGCGCCGAAATTGAACATGCGCCTGAATATATTGTGATGCTCCGCGCTGTCCATCACGTGTGAATCCATGTGGAGCGGCACCACGTTGACCTCGTACTCGCCGGTTTTTCCCACGCCGATCTCCGCCCTCTCGGTGCGGTGCTTTCCGCTCATGGCAGCGAGTATGAACTCGGCCTTCATCCTTTCCTCCATATCGGCCGCTGCCGCGCCGGTGGCATTCCCGGAATTGCCGTATTTATCGCCGACAAACTCCCTTAACGGCTTGCCGTCCACGAAGAGCATGTCAAGGTCGTTCATCCCGAACATGCTTCTCCTTTCAGACTGCGCCTTGTTGCCGAGATACAGTTTTCCCACTGTATCATCATACAGACCGGAAAAGAGTCTGCATTCATCGGCTGTGAGCGGCTTGCCGCTGCCTGCCCTGTCAAGCGCGCCGTCCAGGGTGGTGAGATACTGCTGCTCCTGCCCCCTGTAGTCCTCCGGCACTTCGAGCTTCAGATCGGTATGGGTCAGAGCCGTCTCTCCGCGCCACGCCGCGAGCCGCCTCTCATAATACTTCTCTCCCTCATCACAGGCGGTTCTCAAGACACGCGATGAGGGAGCAACGATCAGACCCGCCAGCGGCTTCAGCGTGTCGATGGAAAGATCATGTGCGCCCAGTACAGCCTCCAGATATCTGTTGCTCCCCGTAATATCCCTGTCTGCGCCCGCCTCGAAGAGCGCAAGGGCTCTGTCTGAGCTGTACCTTTTGCGGATATATTCCGGGTTCTCCTCTGCCTTCACACCCCTTGCCTGCGCCATCCTGCCTCTCCGGAGCGCCTCGATGAAGTCGTGTTCGCTCTTTGTCAGACCATCGGGCTGCACGGGCGTTCTGTCCCCCTGCGTGGTCAGGCAGCTCAGATCATAGGTCATGTGATCCATGCGGTCGATCTTGTCGTAGAAGCGGTCAAGGCACTCCTTTCTGCCATCCGGCACATCCATATACCTGTCGATCCATTGGCGTATATACTGCCTCTTTTCCTCCTCCGTGCCGGCAGTCCCGGGAATATCGATCATATGTTCCAGGTCCCTGGTATCAAGGCCCATGATTTCAGATTTCCGCTGTCCTCCGGGAACGGCCGCCTCCAGCCTGTCCCTGCGTCTTACCAGTTCATCCCTGTGCGCCGTTCTGTATTGCGCCACCTCATCCCTGATCAGGGCACCATTTGCTCCCATCTCCTTTATGCGGTCCAGCACCTCCCTGCGCAGAACGGGTTTGTCCGAAAGCGTATCCGCATTCCAGGTCCTCGGTATGGGATTATTCATCAATATCGCCAGATGCTTTCTCTCATAGAAACCGATCGCATCGATCTGCGGATGCTGGTTAAGAAATTCATCCGGTATGGAAAAGAAGAGTTCCCGCTGTCTTTCGTTCATATCGTAGGGATGCATGGCCGCGATCTTCTGCAGCTCCCCGCTCTTCTGCGCCTCTTCGATCTCGCTTCTCTGACCGGGTGTGACCTTGGAAAACTCCCGGCTGATCCCGACAAACAATGGTTCACAAAACTCAAGATCCTTGCCTGCCGTGTGCCTGGGTGCGGAATAAGTGACCTGATTTCCCGGTATGGCGCGGGCTGCGTATAACAGCGCCGTCTTCTGTTTGAGCGCGTCATCGGCAGATGCTCCGGGAAACCTTGCCGCCAGGGCTCTGTCATAATAAGCGTTCACCGTTTCCCCGTTGATCCTGAAGCAGTCAAAGAGATTCTTTCCCTTTGTCTCCAGAAATTGCTTGTCGGAACTCAGGAATTTTTCAAGGGCACTTTGTAATTGAGGTATGGCGTCAAACTCCGGTCTGGCGGCTGCCGCAGCCGGATCTCTCAGGAACTCCCTGCCAAAGGCAGGAAGATCCAGATCCTTCCCGTTCCGCCCCGCAGGCAGCGCGATCTCCAACGGCGTGTACCGGATCTGTGAGCGTTTGTCCGTAATGACCCCGCTCATCATCGTGCTGTCCATCTCGGGCTGCGCGATCTCCACCTTTTTCGAGGGATCGCTGCAGGCGGCGAGGATCTCTGCCTGATAAGCCCGCTCCCTGTCAAATTGAGACAGCCCCGCGTATCTCTGACCGTAGAGCTGTGACACGCTGTTGCCGTCTATCGTGATGGCGTCATAGGGCGTCTTGCCCTGCTGTGCAAAGGCTTGATAGACGGTGCTCCCGAGCAGCCAGCCCATCGTATTGCCCCAGATGATGTCCAGTCCTCTCTTCTGGTCCGGCGTCAGTGTCGACTTGTCTTCCGTATCCGAAACGGCGCGCATATCCACGCGCTCTGTATTGAAGCTCTCGAAGTCCACATAATTCATGCGGGTAACGCCGTTTCGATAGGCCTGATCCAAAGTTCCACCTGCGGCAGCGACCTGTTGCACCATCATGGTGTCCAACTGATCCTGCCAGGGAAGATCATGGCTTTCCCCGCTCAGATATCGCACGGCGGCCTGTCTATCGTCATCAGAGATATGATCGTCAGAATGCAGCATACTCACATACTGGGAAAACAAATACCTGGCGCCGGGGAGCGGGGTTTTGACCTCGGCGATGGTCTTGCCCTTATACTCATTCCACATACTCTGAAAAACATGGAGGCTATCAGCCATCAAAGCTTCATTTCTTTTATCCTGGAACATGTTTGATCTGATCGCAGACAATGCCTGGCCGAATTCCGAGAAGCTGTCCACCTCCCTTTCGTAGGCATCCTGGCTCCCATAGCCCTTGAAGAACGCCGCGCGCAAGGCGGCGTCGGATGCCTCCTCCGAATTGGCCGTATATACAGCATTGTCCTGAGACATGTCCACACACAGTTCCCTCAGGAGGCTGAACAGGTAATCTGTTTCCGGACTGCTGATTCTCTCGAGGGTGTTGATATCGGTATCCGGAAAGCGGTATGCCCGGATCTTGTCCATGGCGCCGCGCATCAGTCCTCCGACATATTCCGCCGACTGGGTGGCCGAAAGCTTCGGAGGCTGTGCGGCAGGCTCAAGGGACAGTCTGGAATAGGCGTCCATGAATTCACCGAACAGTCTCGGGATATCTTCTCCATGCCGCTCTCCCAGGCGGAAGATGTCCTCCATGGTGTAATCCTTTTGCGTCGCCAGCAGATACATAAAAAACGCGTTGACCGGCGAAGACCTTCTATTGATCTGTATACCGCTTTCCAGGTATATCCCGTCGATCATCCTGCAGTACTTCTCGATATCCGCTTCGGGGATATTGTCCCACACCTGAGTTGCATAGGGGTGTGCTCTGTAAGGTTGATATTCTTTACCTATCACTCTTTTCATGACAGCCTGCCTCTGTTTGCTCCAACCATGTCCGACAGATCCTATACCTTTTTACACGTTTCTCTCACCCGTTTTCAAACGGGGTTCGTTATATATTTTCATCAGAAGATGCCCAAAATACGGCATCATGTGTACTTCCTCTCAAGATAAGCCAGATAAGGCTCCGGACTGATCTCTTTTCCGGTGATATCGTATATCCATTCCGCGGGAGCAAGGATATTCGCCTTTTGGAACACCTTCTCCTTCATCCAGTCGCGGACAGCAAGCAGATTCCCTTCGGAAAGGAGGGTCTCCACATCCAGATCCTGCTGCATTTTTTCATAGTACATCGCTCCGTAGATATTGCCCAGAAGATAGGTAGGGAAATACGCGAAGTCCGATGTCCAGTGCACATCCTGCAGCACGCCCTCCTTCGCATTCTTCGGCCTTACGCCAAGATACTTCCCGTATTTTTCATCCCACGCCGCCGGAAGCTCATCGACAGCCAGGTCCCCGCCTAAAAGATCCTTCTCCAGTTCATATCGGATAATGATGTGCAGCGGATACGTCAGCTCATCCGCCTCCGTCCGGATCAGGGAAGGTTTGGCGACATTGACGGCATCGTAAAGCTCCCTCTCCGTCACGTCATCGAGAATTCCGGGAAGCATCCGCTTCAGCTCCCCGTACAGGAAATGCATGAATCCGGCGGAACGGCCAATGATATTCTCATAGAACCTTGCAACGGACTCATGCATTCCGTCCGTCATATCCCCCTGGATAAAATACTCGTAGTTGTCCTCCGGCTGCAGCTGCTCAAAAAGCGAATGCCCCGCCTCATGCATCACCGTGAAGATGTTATCGGCCAGATCCGCGGGTTTTCTGTAGGTGGTCATCCTGACATCATTCCGGGTCACCCTGGATGTAAAGGCCTGATTCGCCATGAGAATCACGCCCCGGGTCTCGTCAAAGCCCATCACCCCGGCGATGTGCTTTGCGACCCGCAGATGATCCTCCTGCGAAACCGGCCGTGAAAGAAAATCCGTCCTTACCTTTCCTTCGAAGTCCGCCGCCTTCTTTACAAGCGCCTCTATGCGCGGAACACAGGGCTCAAACAACGCATCAATCTTCTTTGTGTCGAAGCCTCTTTCAAAGTCGTCGATGAGCATGTTATAAACCGCATTCCCGCTGTCTGGCTTTCTGCCGTTTCTCAGCTCAAACATCTCGCGGTTTGCCTTCACGAGGGCCGACAAAGAATCCCTGAACAGGCTGAAATCGGCCTCCTCACGGGCTCTGCACCAGGCAATGTACGCCTTTTTCTGAAGGAGCGACAGCTCTCCCGCTTTCTCGGGCGTGATGTTCTTTTCCTTCTCATATCGTCTGTAGAGACTGTCCACCATGACACGATCATATCCGGTCAGCGCATCCCTGTGCGCGTGCGCATACATCAGATGATCGATATACGCGGAGCTCTTTCTGAGCCGGTAGGCCTGATTATCCAGAAACACACCGATCTTTGCCTCGTCCTCCATGGCTTTTTCCGGGCAGAAAATCTCTCCGTCCGTTTCAAACAGGAGCGAAGCGCTCTTATACTTTTCACATTCCCGCAAAACATCCTTTAACGCATCAAGTTCTTTCATTTCTTCGCCTCTTACCCCGATCTTCCTGAAATTTTTGCGCAGAATCTCACTGTATTCGTCTGCGGAACTCACCTCCTCAATGCCGGGGGAGGACAGCAGACGAATCTCCTTCATCCTTTCGGTATACTGCTTCAGCCCCTCTTTCAGGGCGTTCGTCTGATCATTCAACGTGTTTTAACATCATATGATGTAAATTGGCTTTTGACCTTAATATCAATGGGTATTATATCACAATTGCGGTTATTACCATACCTTAACGAAACGGAGGGGGTTGAACACCCCCTCCGTCATGTCTGATACCCTGTTGTTTTATTCGATGCCGAGCCGCGCCCGAAAGGCGCTTTGGAATGCCCGGCCGCGCCGTTATCCGCCGTGTCTTAGAAATCTACATCCGTATCATAGTAGCAGCACTTGAGAAGTTTCTCCATCTCCTCCTGGCTGGGCTGTCTCGGATTGGATCCCGTGCAGGCATCGCCGATGGCATTCTTCGCGATCTCCGGAAGTCTCTCAAGGAAGATCTCCTCCGGCACAAAGCCCTTCTCGGTCGGATAGCTGTCAGCGCCATAGGTGCCGATGCTGTGCGGGATATTAAGCTTATCGTTCATGTCGCGGCAGAAGGCGATGAGCTTCTGGACCTTTTCGTCGTCGTTTGCGCCGCCGAGACCCATGTAGTCGACGATCACGCCATAGCGCTTCTTCGCCGTCGCATCCTTGGCATTAAAGGCAATGACCTTGGGAAGGTACATGGCGTTGGCCGCGCCGTGGATGATATGTGCGCCGTGATCCGCAAAGGCAGCGCCCGTCTTGTGCGCCATGGAGTGCACGATGCCCAGGAGCGCATTGGAGAATGCCATACCAGCCAGGCACTGCGCGTTGTGCATGTTGTCTCTCGCCGTCATGTCGCCGTTGTAGGAGTTGACCAGATCACGCTGAATCATCTCGATGGCATGGATCGCAAGCGGGTCGGTATAATCGCAATTGGCCGTAGACACATAGGCCTCAACCGCGTGGGTGAGCGCATCCATACCGGTGTGCGCCACCAGCTTCTTGGGCATGGTCTCGGCAAGCTCCGGATCGACGATGGCGACATCCGGCGTGATCTCGAAGTCTGCGATCGGATACTTGATGCCCTTCTGATAATCCGTGATGATGGAGAACGCCGTCACCTCGGTTGCGGTGCCGCTGGTCGAGGAAACCGCCACAAAATGTGCCTTCTTGCGCAGCTCCGGAATGCCGAAGACCTTGCACATATCCTCAAAGGTGCTCTCCGGATACTCATACTTGATCCACATCGCCTTGGCCGCATCGATCGGAGAACCGCCGCCGATGGCCACGATCCAGTCGGGCTCAAATTCCTGCATGACCGCAGCGCCCTTCATGACTGTCTCAACGGACGGATCCGGCTCGATCCCCTCAAAAATCTTTACCTCCATCCCGGCCTCTTTAAGATACGCTTCCGCGCGGTCAAGGAAACCGAATTTCTTCATCGATCCGCCGCCGACACAGATAATGGCGCGCCTGCCCTTGAGGTTCTTTAACGCCTCAAGCGCGCCCTTGCCGTGATAGAGATCTCTGGGTAATGTGAATCTGTTCATTTTTCTTTTCTCCTTTCCTATAACATGCAGATCCTCAGGGATCCGCGACAGCACATCCGATAAACAGCGTCCATAATAATATAGCATCCCGGAGCGCAGATTTGTATTATCATTTTCATATAAACGTTCTATCATTTTTATATATCCATGACTTGACAGTTCCTAAAAAATTATTATATAACTGCATCAACATCAACCTTTTTGACGGAAGGAACGGTATCACGGATGTCTGTATCCTACGATTATTACAGAATCTTCTACTATGTCGCCATTTACCACAGCTTCAACCGCGCGGCCGCAGTGCTGTCGAACAGTCAGCCCAACATATCGCGTTCCATCTCCAATCTGGAGGCGCAGCTCCACTGCAAGCTGTTTAAGCGTTCCTCCACCGGCGTCACCCTGACGGAGGCCGGCGA